>CAZKNG010000019.1:0-33727 GCA_964554125.1 uncultured bacterium
AAGAGAAAAACTCCAATAATCTCAATTCTTCTGACCTCAGCCTTCATGGTGATCTCCATATTCGCTTTCAACCTCGAGAAACTGGCGAAAGTTGCCTCCCTCTTCATGCTGCTGCTTTTTGTTATGCTTAATACATCTTTAATGGTCGTAAGATATTCTAAAATATCCAATTATAAACCAACTTTCAAATCCCCGCTCTTTCCGTTTATTCAGATCGCGGGGATTATATGCTACCTCGTGCTGATATTCAGCATGGGCGCCTTTACTATATCAGCGGCCGCGGTCTTTATTATCTTAGCTCTAATGTGGTATTTTCTCTACGCCAGAGGAAGAGTAAAACGCAAATCAGCGTTTATCTCCATGGTCGAAAACCTCACCGCTCCGGAACTTGTAGATGACGTTAAGGAACTGGAAACCGAACTCCTGGACATTCTGATAGAAAGAAACGAAATCGTCCTGGACCGTTTCGATAAGATTATTCAGAGCGCTGAAATATTAGACCTTAACGAACCTATGACCAGAGAGGAGGTATTCAGAAAAATATCAGAGGTTGTAGCCAGGCGCTGGGGCCTTAGCCGGGAAGAAGTGGAGAAGAAATTCCAGGGCCGCGAAGAGGAAGCATCGACACTCGTTTATCCGGGCGTAGCGGTCCCGCACGCGATACCCCACGTAATTGTAGAAGGTGAAAAACGTTTCGATATTGTACTTGTAAGAAACAGCGAGGGGATCAGGTGGAACGAAAAAGGTGAAATAGTTAAGACGGTTTTCGCTCTGGTAGGTTCGAAGGATGAAAGAAACTTCCATCTCCGGGCCCTGATGTTCATAGCTCAGATCCTTCAGGACCCCGATTTCTACGAAGAATGGTCAAACGCGAAGAACGAAAAAGAACTCCGTTCTGTTATCCTCCTGACAAAGAGAAAACGAAGGTAAAACCTCTTTTCTACATTCAAAGGACTTTCAGAGCCTATTCCTCCTCTTTGTCTTTTTCAGCAGGCACCGTTATCCAGAGATGACTGTACCAGTAATAACGGCTGCCATCCTTGTGAAGAGCCGTGATATTATATCGGCTTCTCCCTTCCGGAAGATTATCTTCTGCCGAAACTTCAATAATATTATTCTCCCTGTCTATCCAGTTGATATCCGCTTTTCCCTGTCCGCTGACATAACACGCGATAGAGCCTGATATATAATCCCCGGCCTTCAGCTTCAGTCTCAGAGCCGGCGGCTTGCTGCCTGCCTTAATAATGGGGCTTTCGGGCTGTTCCGATATCACCGGGAGGGGGAAACTGCGGATCTTGACTCTAAATGATTCAATTTCAGAATACTTTCCGGAAACGGGGAATCTCGGCAGGGCGGCAAAATCACTCCCCCTCCATACCGCCCCTGAATGCTGCCCGAAGGCGACAAGATCAAGCTCCTTTATGATCTCCCTAAGACGCGGATTATATTCGCCGTACGGATAAGCGAAAAGATCGACCTCTTTTCCCAGCATCGACTCTAATCTTTCAATCGAAGAGGTTATATCTTCTCTAACCCTTTTTTCCCAATCTGCCGGCGATTCATCTTTTTTCCTCCGTATCAAATACGCGTGGCTGCTGCTGTGACTTTCAAAAGTGATACCGTTTTTGCTCATTTCACGCATCTGCTCCCAGTTCAGATAGGTCTCCAGGTTCATATCCACGCTTTCGGTAGCTACAAAAACCGTTGCCGGAAATCTGTATTTCAGCAGAAGCGGATAGGCCTTTTCATAAAGAGATCTGTAAGCGTCGTCGATCGTTATGGCAACACACATATCCGGAAGACTTTCCTCTTCCCTGAGATTAGAGATAATCTTTGAGAGTGGCCAAACGGCGGAATCATTCTTCTTAAGCTCTTCCAGATGAGCTTTGAACCGTTCGAGAGTAACGCTCGTCTCCGGCGCGAGTCCGCTTCCAAAATTATGGTATTGAATAATAACTGCGTGATCGGCGCCATGGATAAAGACCGGAGTTAAAATGACAGCCATTATCACGGCAAAATATCTCTTTAAGATTCTTTTCATTCTTTTTCCCTGCTTTCAGGTTGTATCTAAACCTGCAGGTTACCATTTATGATTGCCCCTGCGGCCGATCAGCTCAAGAAATTCCATCCTTGTTTTACTGTCATCCCTGAAAGCTCCCAGCATTGAACTGGTAGTGATAACCGTATCACGTTCCTGAACACCGCGCATTGCCATACATAAGTGCACAGCTTCAATAATCACGGCGGCTCCCTGAGGATTGAGATAACGCATCAGCGTCTCTGCTATCTTATTCGTAAGTCTCTCCTGAATCTGAAGTCTCCGGGAAAAGAACTCGACAACTCTGGGTATTTTTGAAAGCCCGATAATCTTTCCGTCCGGAATGTAGGCGACATGGCACTTCCCGAAGAAGGGAAGCAGATGGTGCTCGCACAAACTGTATAAGCTTATATCTCTCGCGACTATCATCTCATCATATTCTTCCTCAAGAATAAAATCCGACATCACTTCATCGATATTAACCCTGTACCCGCTGGTTAAAAAGTTCAGCGATTCAGCCACACGCTCCGGCGTTCTTGTTAATCCTTCCCGGTGGGGATCTTCACCAATCTTTTTTAATATTTCCCGGATATTCTCTTCCATTATAATCCTCCATATTCTTAAGCCCGGCAGCGGGCGCGTCTACAGCTCCTCTCATGCGGCAGTTTTCCCAAGTATTGTACAGGTAAATCAAAATATCAAGCTGCCTTTGCAAAAAAGATATTTGAAATGTCAAAAAATCCTTGCAACAATATGGAATATTTAATATCCTGCGGCTTCAAAGTTTAACTTTTTCTTTTTTCAAGGAGCGCATTATGGAGGACAAACTGGCAAATCCGGCTCCCCTCGGTCTTATGGCATTCGGAATGACCACAGTTCTGCTTAACATCCACAATGCAGGATGGATTGAGATGAGCGCGGTAATACTTGCCATGGGAATCTTTTACGGCGGCTGCGCGCAGATAATTGCCGGAATCATGGAATTCAAGAAGGGTAATACTTTCGGCGTAACGGCCTTTTCATCTTACGGTTTTTTCTGGCTTACCCTTGTTTTTATAATCTACTTTAAAGGAAGATTCGGTGTCGGTCCCTGGAGCCCGGCGGCATTGGGATGGTACTTGTTCTTCTGGGGATTGTTTACCGGTGTAATGTGGATAGGTACTTTAAAGTTAAACAAAGCCCTTCAGGTTGTATTTCTAACTCTGACTATTCTCTTCTGGATGCTCGCTATCAAAGAATGGTTCGGGCTTACAGGCGCGTGGGCTTTGATTACAGGAATCGAAGGAGTCTTCTGTGGACTTTCCGCAATCTACGCGGCTCTGGCTCAGGTCCTTAATGAAGTCTACGGTAAAACAGTATGGCCCATGGGTGTCAAAGAATAATTCTTAACCGGGAATATGTTATGTATGGCCGGGGGCGCAGTACCGCCTCCGGCTTTTTTTCCGCCCGTATTTATTGCTTGAAAGGCGGCATTCTATCAAATATATTGTAAGTCCACTTATAAAGTCGTGTATCCTTTGAAGCAAAGGCTTCAATCGAATGGAGGTAACGATATCATTTCCGCAATTGATGAAATAAGAAAAACAATCAAGAAAAAGGGAATAAAACATATTGACCTTAAATTTACTGACTTTCTCGGCAGGTGGCACCATATAACCGTTCCCGCTTCAAGATGCGGAGAAAGACTCTTTTCGGAAGGCGTTGGATTCGATGGATCAAATTTCCCGGGCCTCAAAACAATTGAGTCGGGAGACCTTTCCCTTCTGCCTGACCCGGAAACAACATTTATAGACCCCTTCCCCCTAGAACCGACAATTTCATTTATATGCAGAATAGTCGAACCTGACACAAAGAAGCCCTTTTCAAGAGACCCCCGGCTGATTTCCGGGAAAGCCGAAGAATATCTGGGCACAACAGGTAAAGCCAACCGGTCTGTCTGGGGACCGGAATTCGAATTTCACATCTTGGATGACGTTTATATCGACAATTCAAAAACAAGCTGCGGATTCGAATTAATACCGGCTGAAGGTATGTTCGAAGACAATTTCGGCTTGACCGAATCGGGAGGCTACCACGCCCTTCCACCCGAAGACGGACTTTCGGATATTCGGGACAGAATAGTAACCCTTCTGGAAGAAAGCGGCATCGACGTCAAATACCACCACCATGAGGTTGGCGGCCACGGGCAGGTGGAAATAGAGATAGAATCAGGTCCTATTACCAGAATGGGTGATGTCTCCATGATGGTAAAGTACTTCTCAAGGATGACGGCAAATGAATTCGGTAAAAAGACTACCTTTATGCCTAAACCTATATTCGCTGAGCCCGGGAACGGAATGCATTTTCATCAGCACCTCTTCAATGACCGGGAAGCTGTCTTTTTCAGCGGTGAGGGTTACGCGGGCTTAAGTAAACTGGCACACCAGTATATCGCCGGACTTCTTATTCACGCTCCCGCACTTCTCGCCATAACAAACCCCAGCACGAATTCATTCAAGCGTCTTGTTCCCGGCTATGAAGCACCGGTTCACACCTTCTTTTCTCTGGCTAACAGGTCGGCCGCAATAAGAATCCCGAAATACGCCACAGGCCCGAATCAGAAAAGGATTGAATTCCGCCCGCCGGACGCTACATGCAACATCTATCTGGCTATGGCGGCTCAGCTTATGGCCGGAATTGACGGAATAAAGAGAAACCTTGACCCGGAAGACCTCGGGTTCGGACCCTTCGACGTAGATGTATTTAAGCTGAAACCCGTGGAAAGAGAGAAGATCAAACCGCTTCCGGCATCTCTCGGAGAAGCCCTCAGCGCTCTGGAGAAAGACCACGATTTTCTGCTGGAAGGTGATGTATTTACGGAATCTATGATCGAAGACTGGATCAGTATTAAAAACCAGCAGGATATAGCAGAAATAAATAACCGGCCTCATCCGTACGAACACCAGCTCTATTTCGACTGCTAGGATTTTACGAAAAGGAACCGCCTTGACAAAAATAAAAAGCCTTGACGAGACTACTTATGAGGATTACAGAAAACTGGGCCTTAAGAGCGGACTCGAAATCCACCAGCAGCTTTCAACCGAAAAAAAACTATTCTGCCGCTGCCCCGTTGTTGATTCCTATACGGATGAATATAACGCTGAAATACTCCGCCACATGAGACCAACGCTGTCCGAACTTGGCGAATACGACGGTACGGCGCTTATGGAATTCAAGACTAAAAAAGAAATTATCTACCAGATCGACGATAAGACCGTCTGTACATACGAGATGGATGACACACCCCCCTTTGAACTCAACCAGCAGGCTCTGGATATAGCTCTCGAGATCACAATGCTTTTAAATTGCAAGCTTGTAAGCGAGATACATATAGCCAGGAAACAATACCTCGACGGTTCAATCCCCACCGGTTTTCAGAGAACGACAATTGTAGGCGTGGATGGACAGATCCCCTATAAAGGCAGAAAGATAGGAATCATCCAGCTGGGACTCGAGGAGGACGCCTGCAGAGAAATAAGCGACAGCGGACACACGAGGGTTTACAGAGCTGACAGGCTCGGTATTCCTCTGGTTGAAAGTGTTACAATGCCGGATATGAAAACACCAGGGGAAGTAGCTGAAGTAGCGCAGATTCTAAGGCGGCTCGTTCGTTCCACGGGGAAAGTAAGAGAGGGAATCGGCGCTGCGAGACAGGACGTGAATGTTTCGATAAAGGGCGGGAAGAGAGTAGAAATAAAAGGGGTGCCCAGGATACCCGCGATTCCGCTCCTTGTACACAACGAGGCCTTCCGTCAGAGAGCGCTTCTCGATATCGCCGATGAACTGAAAAGAAGAAATATAACCAGGGAGAACTTTAGTTCCGAAAAGAAGAGAATAACCGATATAGTAAAGAACACACAATACTACCCCGCCGCGGAGTCACTGAGAAAAGGCGGAGAAGTAATGGCCGTTCTGCTGAAAGGATACCGGGGGATACTGTCAACGAGAACACAGCCCGAAACATCCTTTGCCAAAGAGATATCGGACCGTGTTCGCGTGGTAGCATGCCTTGATATACTGCCTAACATTGCTCATTCCGATATGGAAGGGGAAACATTTTCAAGCCTGGAATGGACTAAGACAAAAAAGAAACTCGGAAGCGGGGAAAACGACGCGGTGGTTATTGTATGGGGAAACAGGACCGACGTCGAGACCGCCGCGGAAGAAATCAGAATACGGGCCGAAGAAGCAATAGATGGTGTTCCAAAGGAAACGAGACAGGCTCTTCCCGATGGAACAACTGGGTTTGAGAGAATCCTCCCCGGGCCTAACAGGATGTATCCTGATACAGATCTTCCCCCGCTGGCAATCACTGAAGAAAGAATCAAAAGGATAGAAAACACTCTCCCCGTGACACCCTCAAAACTTCAAGAGGATTATAAGAAGGCGGGGCTGACTTCAGAAACGGCAGAAAGAATGAGCATTTCACCCCTGAAGAATTTATTCAACACCGCCCTGGGAGAAACATCATTCGACAATAAAGCGCTCGCTTTCTTTATTCTTGAAAGGCTAAGCCCCCTTATTAAGGGTGAAAAGATTCCGAACTTAGACGGGGATATCTTTCTCGCCACACTGAAAAATATGGAGCAGAAAGAAATTCCTTTTGAATTCCTGACAATACTGCTGGAAAAAACATGCGCCTCGGATCCTGTCTCACCCGAAGAAGCTGCCCGTTCAATCTCACTGCTGAAGGGTAAGAAAGCTGAAGGTGAGATCAAAAAGTTATTAAAATCTATCAAGATACCCGTTATAGAAAGAGAGAAACTGAAAAACTATCTCACGGGGAAGGTTATGGAGGATTCCAGATTCAAGGTACCCGGGAAAAAAGCTTCTGAAATCGTTGACAGCTTTATATCCACTCTAAAAGAATAGCTGAAAGACAAAATGAACAAATTTGCCTTATAACTCGAAGAAGATGACAGCAAACGATCAGAACTCAAAGAATATTCAGCCTGTTTTTCACTTCCACTTCCTCCGCTTTTAATTTATATTACCGGTTGGGAGAAAAGGAAATATTTAAACTTTAAAGACTTTAATACGCGAAGTGAGGTGTCCTGTTCTGAATTCTAATACTTACAAGGGGTACAGAGGAGAAGCACTGGGATGTCTGAAGGACTACTCAGCCGCGGTCTGGAGCGACGTTGAAGTAGAATCATCCAGGGGTGATTTCAGAGGAATAATTCTGCCCCGCTCTGAAACCGCGGACGATGATCATATAGTTCTTAAATTACACAACGGCTACAATGTGGGCCTCAACGTAGAGACAATTACATCGATAAATGTTCTCGGAAAAAAGGAGGCGCACTACAAAATTCCCGAAAAGGAATTCCCCACCGATCCCGACAAACCGAATGTTAAACTGCTGGGCACCGGGGGAACAATTGCTTCACGCCTTGACTACCGGACTGGAGCGGTTATTCCCGCCTTCTCTCCGGGGGAATTGTACGGATCTGTGCCTGAGCTTGCCGATATATGTAATCTCGAGACGGAAAAACTCTACGGGGTTTTCAGTGAAAATATGGGTCCCGAGCAATGGATAGGAACAGCAACAAGGATAGGAGAAGAGATCGAAAAAGGTATCGACGGTATTGTGATCGGCCACGGCACCGATACAATGCACCATACGTCAGCCATACTCTCTTTCATGGTCCAGGATTCACCCGTTCCGATAGTGATGGTGGGCTCTCAAAGGTCAAGTGACCGCCCCTCGAGCGACGCGGCCATAAATCTGATAAACGCCACAAAGACAGCCGCGCGGAGTGATTTCGCGGAGGTGATGGTCTGCATGTTCGGACCGACTAGCGATCAGTACGGACTCCTGCACAGAGGCACGAGGGTCAGGAAAATGCACTCTTCATACCGTTCGACTTTCAGAACCATAGGAGATATCCCGCTGGCCATTGTAGAAAAGGACCGTTTCATCCCCCTTCGAAACGACTATAAGAAGAGAAGAAAGGATAGGAAGGTAAAGATTGTCCCCTCTTTCGATGACAGGGTTTCCATCGTCTATTATTATCCCAACATGAAACCTGATATTATAGAATCATTGATCGATAACGGCTACAAGGGGATTGTGATTGCCGGTACCGGACTCGGGCACGTTAACAAGCCTCTCTATCCCTCTCTTAAAAAGGCGTGCGATATGGGTATACACATATATATGTCGGTACAAACTCTTTGGGGATATGTCCAGATGTATGTTTATGATACAGGGCGCGATATCATGGACCTCGGGGTAATACCAGCGGCTAATATGCTGCCTGAAGTAGCATATGTAAAACTCGCCTGGGCGCTGGGCCAAACTAAAGACAGGCAAGAGGTTAAAGATATAATGCTCACCCCGATCGCGGGCGAGATAACAGAGCGTGAACCGCATAACGGATACCTCATTTACCAGGGCGGAATCCCGGAAGTAGAGGAATTCATCAGTAAATATAGAAAATAATCGAGTTTAACAGCCATCTCTCCGGCTGCAAGGTCCGACTGCTCTCCCGATCGATTCATCTTTCCCGCCCCGCGGCACAAGAGGCTGAATGAATAAACAGCCTGCCAAAACCTGATACAAATTGTAAACTATTATTTACAAAAAGGTGTTTTATTATTTACAGTCTATAATATTGCCATTCAACAGGTTACGCTACCATGCACTTATTAGTAAATATATGTTTACATTACAATAATCGGTTCAATCTCTACCACTGAATAATCAAAGATTGTTATTCATTTAACTTGTTTAATAACAAGCATATACAGCATCAAAGAAATTATTGGGAACTATAAGGAAGTTTGGCACAGCTCATGCAATCTAAAGCTGGCACAAGAAGCAATAAGGAACTTTGAGGAAGAAAAAGGAGGTCGGAAATGTTTTACTTCACAAATATCGCGCTCATAGCAGCACTTCTCTCTGCCGGTAAAGCAGTATGGGGAAAAGCAGTCTGGGGATCCTAAGATAACTTTTGACGGTAGTTTAAAACTCCAAAGAGGAGGGAGCACTTCTGGTGTTCCTTCCTCTGCTTTTATACGTCTATACGTCCCGCAGCCAAAACTCAGTATATCTTTCTTAAAGATCGTCCGGTTCGATTTACCGGGCATTATTTTATTGATTACATTTTTTTGGATATATGTTAACAAGAGATATGAGCTTATAGTAAAACCCTTCGGCTCGTGGAGGAATTTACGCGCGGAATGGAAATAGAATGTCCAGACTCAACATAGATATAAAGAGTGAAACACTTGAAGCTGAAAACAGGATCAGAGGTCTAATAAGGGAAACCCCTCTTGAGCGTTCAGCGTTTTTAAGCAAAGAGTGCGGCGGAAACGTTTATTTAAAGCTTGAAAATTACCAGGTTACCGGATCTTTCAAAGCAAGGGGAGCTCTTAATAAAATCCTCTCTCTCGACCGGGAAAGTAAAACAAAAAACCTTGTCACATCCTCAACGGGAAACCACGGCGCGGCTTTCACCTGGGCGTTAAACACGCTCGGCCTGAAAGGAACAGTATATGTTCCCGAGAACATCTCCCCCGCGAAGCTCGAAACACTAAAACTCTATGGAGCTGACATTGAATTTTACGGAAATGACTGCGCGCGGGCGGAGGCATACGCGAGGAAGATCTCCGGAGAAAGCGGACGGATCTTTATTTCACCCTACAACGACCCGAAGATTTTGGGAGGGCATGGAACATCGGCTCTGGAAATAGAAAAACAGGCCCGGGGCATGAAAATAGATTCTGTTCTGGTTCCGGTCGGCGGAGGAGGCCTTATAAGCGGAATCGCCGGATACCTTAAAGAATCGGCTGGAAAAATTGAAATCACGGGATGCCAGCCGGTCCGTTCAGCCGTTATGGCAAAATCGATTCTCGCGGGGGAAATACTCGACATAGAATCAGAACCAACCATATCCGATGCTACCGCCGGAGGTATCGAAGAAGGATCAATAACATTTGATTTATGCGCTGAATATGTTGATAATTTTATTCTTGTCTCTGAGAAAGAGATCAAAGAAGCGATAAGTTTAATTCTAAGAAGAGAGTTTATGTTGATTGAAGGAGCTGCAGCCCTGACAGTCGCCTCCTTTCTTAAGGAGATTGAAAAGTACCGCGGGAAAACCGTGATCCTGATAATCAGCGGCGCAAAACTCGGACTCAACCAGTTAAAAGATATATTCTGCCACGCAAAGGAGTAAGATCAAACCGCAGCCGCCCTTTTATTCATCTTCTTTCAGACTAACGCGCCGCAAACAGGCAGGTTGTCAGAGGGTCCGGCAATCTGAACTTTAAAGAACAGATCCAGTTCCCCCCGGCACATTTAAGCACAATTTGCTCTGTACTCCAGGTGCGGTCTCAACTATAGTATTACAGTAAAAAGAGAAGATTCAGAATAACCAACCGGAGCGGGACGAAGAATCATGTCATCATTCAGGTACTGGCTCAAAGAACTGAGAGCTGAATTTATTACCGGCAGCGTGACCCCCGTAATTCTCTCAACGGCCCTTGTCCGGTTTGAAACGGGAACCTTCAGCTCCCTGTTGTTTATACTAACTCTTCTCGGTGTCGTATTTCTTCATCTTGGAGCCAACACGGCAAACGACTATTTTGATCATCTTTCGGGAAATGATATCGTAAACAGAGAATACGTAAGGCCTTTTACGGGTGGAAGCCGGCTTATCCAGAACAAGCTGATCTCGCCTGGGACGGTTCTTGTTACATCTCTTTCATTTATGGCAGCTGCGGTAACAGTCGGTATATTTCTTGCCGCCATGACCGGCACGGCAATAATTATATTTGGTATTACAGGGATTATAAGCGGCTGGTTCTACACGGCCCCCCCTTTCAGATTATCCCATAGAGGTTTTGGAGAATTCGTTATAGGGTTTGCCTTCGGAATGATAGGGATCGGGACTTACTATGTACAGACAGGCACAGTAACAACTCATTGTATTCTTCTGTCTCTTCCTCTGGCTTTTCTTATAACATCAATAATTGTCATCAATGAATTCCAGGACTCGAGGGCGGACTTGAGGGTAGGGAAAAAAACGATAGTCGTCAGGATGGGCAAAAAGAGAGCTGTCTGGCTTTTTTCCGCTCTTACGGCAGCTTCATGCCTTCCCGTGATTATCGGGACAACAGCGGGAATTATGCCTCCGCTGACGCTCATCTCTTTGTTGACTCTGCCGATAGGTTTAAAAGCGATCCGGACAGCCGCAAAACATTATAATACGTCCGTGGATCTTCTGCCGGCCAACAGGTCAGCTATAATCAACCATATTCTTACAGGAATAATACTGGCTATCGTTTACTTTTCAGCTTCATAAAACTATAAAAGCCCGAGATTCCTGCGAGTCTCTAACACCTTCTCTACTATCTCATCCTTTGATTCAGCGATATGAAGAAGCTCCAGATCTTCAGGTGAAATTCTCTTCTCGGCCACCATTCTGTTTTTTACCCATTCGATCAGGCCACCCCAGTATTCCTTCCCTAACATGAAGACCGGGAACGGCTCGATCTTATGAGTCTGGATCAGGGTGAGCGCTTCGAACAACTCATCCATTGTGCCGAAACCTCCCGGGAGTATCACAAAAGCCATTGAATATTTAATAAAGACGACCTTGCGGACGAAAAAGTATCTGAAGGAGATCAGCTTGTCTATGTAAGAGTTCGGTTCCTGCTCAAAGGGGAGTTCGATATTAAGCCCTATGGAAAGGCCTCCGCCTTCATGCGCTCCGCGGTTAGCGGCTTCCATAACACCAGGCCCACCACCTGTAATTATAGGACAATCATAAGAGGAAAGCTCTCTCGCTATATCCCTGGCATCGATGTAAACCGGATCTTTTTCATCAACTCTCGCGGAACCAAAAAAAGTAACGCCCGGTTTTACATCCATCATACACTCGAAGCCGTCAACAAATTCGGCCAGTATTCTAAAGAGCCTCCAGGATTCACGGATATCAATTTTGTCTATGAGATATCTTTTTTCAATGCTCAATTAGACCCCCATCCATTTTCGATTTTAGATACCGGTAAATTACTTTTTTCAATTCATATCTGCTTAATCCACATGACAATTTAAGCTGATATTCCGCAATACATCAAGAGTTATTAATCCGGAGTTTTCCCAATTTCTGTTTATTTTCTATGATTCCGGTGCCCGGTGTTTCAGAACCCTCCGCAGAGGGGAGCGGAGATGGTTTTCTGCGCCTTAAGGGGCAGAAAGAGAGAGCTCGAGGTGCAAAGCGTACGATTTTGTCGCCGGGGAAATCGACCGGTGTTTTATTAATCCGCATTAATCCGTAAAAAAAAGACAGCCGGAAAAACAGACTAACTGTTTGATAGAGTCAAGAAATCATATATATTTAGATTCAACACAAAACTGAAGGGTAATATATGTTCCTGCCGCTCAAAGATATAAATCCTACAGAGAGAAAACCTCTTATCACCATATCCCTGATTCTGATAAATGTCCTGGTCTATTTATACCAGATGTCACTGGGACTTGACAATGCCTCCCTCATAGCGGCCCTGGGTGCTACTCCGGCTGAAATTTCTAATATGAAAGATATAGTCGGTCCCGTCGGTTACAACATAAGGCATTATCCCGGCCCCAGCCCGATTTTCCTTACACTATTTACTTCGATGTTCTTGCACGGAAGCCTGATTCATGTAGGTTCAAATATGCTCTACCTGTGGATTTTCGGAAATAATGTCGAGGATATCCTGGGCCCATTGAAATTCCTGCTGTTTTATTTTCTTTCCGGTCTATGCGCTCACGCCCTGCACATCGCTTCAGATCCATCTTCGGTTATACCAACCGTAGGAGCCAGCGGGGCTATCGCGGGAATAATGGCCGGATATCTGATGCTATTTCCAAGAGCAAGAATAATAACACTCATGTTTCTCTTTATATTCATAAGACTAACTGTAATACCGGCCTACGTTATTATCGGATTCTGGTTTGTAATCCAGCTCTTCAGCGGCGTAGGTTCACTCGGCGGAACCCAGACAGGCGGTGTTGCCTGGTTCGCTCATATAGGAGGTTTTCTTGCGGGTATCGGGCTTATCTTTGCTATGGCAGGCGAAAAAATATACTGGTTCAGAAGAAACAGGTATTTCTAAAATGAACTTGCCTTCTGTTTTTATCAGTTTCGCGGAGAAAAACAGAGTGTTTAACATAAATAACAAGTCATGAAGATCAAATTCAACAAACTGATAATCGATAAGGCGTCGGAAAATGACCCGCTTACACTCAAACTGAGGAAGAAGCTTCCCGAGGCTGATATTGAAGTCGTCTCTGATATTACGCCATTTATCGGCAAAAAACGGTCAAAGTCCGGGGTACTGGTGATTACCCGGCATAAGGGTAAATTCATAAAGGATTTTCCAGAAGCTCCCGGCACCCCTCCCTGCGGCGAAAAATATATAACCACTCTCCTGAATTGCCCCTTTTCATGTTCCTACTGCTACCTTCAATCATATCTGGAACATAGTCAGATTGTTGTTTTTACCAACACGGAAAAAATGAAAGAGGAATTAAAATCTGTGCTGGCCGCTGAACCTCCATCAAGGATAACCACAGGCGAGATGGGAGACAGCTTAGCGATCGATCATCTTACAGAAACTACGTCAGATCTTCTGCCCCTTTTTAAGAATAGCCGGACCCTGCTCGAGGTAAGAACAAAGAGCGCTAATATAGATCACCTGCTTAGAGCCACCGGAGGAAATCCGCCGGTTGCCTCAGCCGCCCGGGGAGCAGACAGACTCCTGGTTACATGGACACTCACACCGCCGGAGGCGATAAGAAAAGAAGAAAAAGGCGCCGAAACCCTTGGAAAAAGACTGGAAGCAATTAACAGAATATCCAGAGCCGGAGTCAAAGTAGCCGTAAGGTTTGATCCGCTTATTCCATTCTATTTCACATCCGCGAGATATGAAAAAATAGCTGAAAAACTGAGAGCAGCAGCGGAAAACGGTATACACCGTTTTGAAATCGGCATTTTGAGGTTTCCCCCCGGACTCTGGAAAAATGTAAGATTAAAACACCCTGAAAGCGCCATTATGCGTGGTGAATATCACCCGGATACTGAAGGAAAGATGAGATTATACAGGCCTGAACGCGTTAAAATATACAGAAAACTGCGCCTTATATTATCCGATTATTTCAGCGATGTTCCCGTTGAACTGAGTATGGAGCACGAGAGTGTATGGAAAGACGCCGGCATTGAACCCCCCGCTTAAAAAAACCCTTTTTCAAGTATCATGAGCAGCTGGCATACCGTCAAAACCCAGAGCATCGGAGTCAAGATATGACGTGTCTCCAAAAAGTCTTAATCTCGGCCTGAAATCAAGCACTATGGAAGTTATCGAAGCGTTGGGAAGTGAAAAAGACCACATATTATTCAGATCCATTCCCAGAATGCAGGTTAAGTAAACACAGATCACACCGCCGTGTGATATTACAAGAATATTCTTTCCGTCATCATCTTCTATTATTCTATTGAATATTCCGACAACCCTTTCCCTGAAAGAGTATAGATCTTCCGCTCCTTCAATTGAGACAGATGCCGGTTTGTAAAACCATTCTTCAACTATCCCCGGTTCACTTTCCTTTATCTCACTTATAAGTCTTCCCTCCCAACTGCCGAAAGAAACTTCACGAAGTTCATCGAGGTAGGTCAAATCCGCCTTACCGCCCAGGGCAATTCCGGCAGTTTCGATTGCCCGTTCAACATTGCTGCAGTAAACTTTTCCGAATTCAAAGGATGCCAGTCTTCTCCCGAGCAGCTCAGACTGTCTTTTTCCCCTTTCGCTCAGAGAGTTTCGCATCGAATTGCCCTGAACACGTCTCTCTACATTGCATACGGATTCCCCGTGTCTTACAAGATACAATTTTCTTGTCTTTTTCTTCATTCAGCCCTCCTGTAATATCATGTAATATACATTATAACAATCAAGATGCCTTGTATTAATTGGAACTTTCCATTATTATATGCCTTAAAATATTATATAAATTTTATCACTTCATAAAAATAGATGAATTACATCCAGAATAAATCGATAATAATCAAAGCCGTATCAATCAAGGAAATGTAATGAAAGATAGTTTAAAAAGGAATATACTTGCATCGGTAATCATTCTTCTGATTCTCATGCCTGTAAGCACGCCGGCACAGGACCTCTTTACGACTCCTGAATCTCTTGTAGAAGCGGAGGGGCATCTTTCCCGGGACGCTTTTCACCCGGGATCAACCGGCTATCTGGCAATAAAAGTGATAATAAAGGACGGCTGGCACATAAACTCCTATTCTCCTCCTGACAAATACCTTATTCCGACAACTGTTAAAGTTGTAATGCCTGACGGAATAAAGGCAGTCAAAACCCTCTACCCGGAAGCTGAGAAAAAGTCTCTTGAAATCAGCGATACCCCTCTCCCCCTCTACGAGGGAGAAGTAATATTCGGAATTATATTTAAAATTGCAGGAGATATCAAACCGGATGAATACAAAGCTCTGGCCACAATCGAATACCAGGGATGCAACAATATGACATGTCTCCAGCCGGCCGAATCCAGAGCGGAAATAAAACTGAAGGTGGCACCCCGGGGCGAACAAACCGGGGAAATAAACAAGGCCATATTCAAAGCTCCGCCCTTCGCGCGAGCAGATATCGGGCAAGAAAATATAACTACAGACTCTATTTCCGGCTATGGCGCCAGCGGAGGAACCCGTGAAGGAAAAGACGAAACTGCCTCCAGGGAAGAGGAAAGCAAAGAGTCATTCGGCAAAATGGTAGAATCCAGAGGAATCCTGCTTACACTTCTTATTATTTTCCTCGGCGGACTCGCTCTGAATCTTACCCCCTGCATATACCCGCTTATACCGATCACTATCAGTTTTTTCGGTGGCCAGGCTGGAGGGAAAGTGTCTAAAAAACTGGGATTATCCCTCCTGTATGTACTGGGCATATCGATTACCTACAGTGTCCTCGGAATGCTCGCGGCAACTACGGGCAGCATACTCGGTTCCGCCCTGCAGAATCCCTGGGTTATATCTTTTATATCTCTTGTCCTCGTTAGTCTCGCTTTGTCGATGTTCGGCCTATGGGAAATCAGAATGCCGGTCTTTCTGATGAAAAGAACAGGTGAAGCAAAGAAGGGAAGCTACGGCGCACTCCTTATGGGCTTGACAGTAGGAATTGTAGCCGCCCCGTGTATCGGCCCTTTTGTGCTGGGTCTTTTGACATATGTCGGCAGAATCGGAAATCCCCTTCTAGGATTCATTATGTTTTTCACTCTTGCCTGGGGGATGGGCGTTCCATTTATAATACTGGGAACCGCCTCGGGAAGTATCTCCCGTCTGCCCCGTTCCGGTGAATGGCTCGACTGGGTAAAGCAGATTTTCGGTTTTATCCTCATTATAATGGCATTTTATTTCGCGAGGCATATTCTGGGCAGAACGATCACTTACACAGGGTACGCTATAACAGCTCTCTCAGCAGGCATATTTCTGGGGTGGATAATAAAAACCGATGGCGGCGGTAAAACTTTCAATATAATAAGGAAAACTGTGGCTCTGGTCTGGTTGGTCCTCGCGGTTTTTATGATAATAAAGCCCGGGGGAGCAATATTCGAAGCTGACAGGGAATCAAAGATAGAATGGATCGAATATACAAGCGCCGAGCTTGAAAAAGCAAAGCGCAGCGGGAAGCCCATTATGATCGATTTCTCAGCCGACTGGTGTATTCCCTGTCATGAACTCGACGATAAAACCTTCTCCGATCCTTTAGTAGAGAATCTCGCTGAAAAGATGGTTACTATAAGGGTGGATCTTACTAAATCTGATCCCCGCTCAGAGAAAATAAAAAAAGAGTTTAAGATCAAAGGTGTCCCGACTATCCTCTTTTTCAACAGCGAGGGAGAACAGATCACCGGACTGAGAGTAACCGGTTTCATCGAACCTGAAGAACTTGCCGGTAGAATACGGCAGCTGAAGTAGAAAGCACTACGGATACAAAAATGAATGATAAAGTACTCAAGAAAATATTGATTCTATCCGTCTGGGAAAATCTCTGGTCACTCGGCAAGGGTTGCGGCGTCCCCGATGAATTGCATTTCAGCAGCGGGCTCACTTCAGATGCAATAGAAACATTCCTTTTAAAACCCAAACCCCCCGGGCAGACTGATGACCACGACAAGATAGACATTACAAAATACTATTATCCCAATACCGTAAGTCCACTTGAAAAACTTCCCGGCCCTATAGGAAGATTCATCATCTCTTTCTATTTCCCCTATAAAGTTACCCATAAACTCAAATCTCTGGCCGCGATGATAAAACCCGATCTTATCCTTGGTCTTTCCCACCATTCAATCAAACCCGTAAGCGTGGTCGGCAGAGAGCTGGGCATCCCCTCTGCCGTTAAACTCTTTGGTGTAATGTGGCTTGGAAGAGATGAATTTTCTCCGTTAAAATATTTTTATTCCAATTTCGATCAAATTTATTCACTCAGATATCCCGTTGATCATTACATCGTATTAAACGACGGAACGCTGGGAAAGAAGGCTCTCATCGCCAGGGGGATACCCGAAGATAAAATATCATTTCCCCAGAACGGCATGAATATGAATTGGCCGGAGATCAAAATTGACAGAAAAGAGATTCGCAGGTCATTTGGCTTACCTGAAAATGACATACTGGTTGTAACTCTTTCAAGATTCATAAAACTGAAAAGAACCGACCACATTCTCAAAGCAGCAGCGAGACTAAACAGGGAAACCTTGAGAAAGGTCTCATTTGTGTTAGCCGGAGACGGCTCAAGAATGAAACATCTTGTGCGGAAGACAAAGTCGCTTGGCCTCGAGCAAAAAGTTCATTTTACCGGATCGATATCATACGACAAAGTGCCGGAGTTACTGAAGGCCTGTGATATATTTGTCGGAACAAGCAAGCTGACAAATATGGCTATGCCTGCATGTGAGGCAATGCTCTGCGGACTCCCCGTTATAGCTTACGATACGGCCGGGACATCCGAAGTAGTACGTGACGGTGAAACCGGTCTTCTGGTTGAAAATTCAGATATCGGAGCCCTTGCACGTAAACTGTCTCTTCTCATAAATGACAATATCCTCAGAAAAGGTATAGCTGAAGGCGCCGCCGTTTTTGGAAAAAAATATTTCGTTGACTGGAAGAGGAGAGTCAAAGACGAAATAGCCGTTCTTAAAGAAGTAGTGGCCGATTACAGAAGTTGATCCTGTAAAAAACCCCTCTATAATTCAGCTGACCTCTTAGTTGACTGAGACTATTCCCGTGTTACAATTTCGTTTGTTTATATCTCAGCCCTTATGTCATCAACCGTGCAGCTGCCATATAAAGGACGCCACGGGTTTCCACACAATTGAAAATCCGTGGCGCTTCCACTAAAGGATTCAGGTCAGGTTATCGGGACTATGCTTGGTCTTCAATTTTTTAGACTTCCTTTTTCATTCTCTCCCGTGAACCCGCCTGACCTATCTATAATAATTCTATCCTGATAATCTCTGTTGTCAACCGGGGCGGGGAAAAAATATTAACAGTCAAAGGAACGATATTTTTCCGGCACACACTTAAACGCAAACCGTCCAAAGGAGGTTAAAATAAATTATATTTATCTACGCGAAATAAGCCAATAGAACGCCCGCGGCAACAGCCGAACCAATCACACCGGAAACATTAGGACCCATAGCGTGCATCATCAGGAAATTCTGGGGATCTTCTTCCAACCCGACCTTGCCCGCCACCCGTGCAGCCATCGGAACAGCCGACACGCCCGCGGCGCCAATGAGGGGATTTATCTTTCTGCGGGAAAACCTGTTCATCAGCTTGGCCATGGAAAGCCCCGCGACAGTACCAATAGAAAAAGCGACAAGCCCTAAAATCAGAATACCTATAGTCTGGAAACTTAAGAATTGTGATGCCTGCAGCTTTGAACCGACAGCAAGCCCCAGGCAGATCGTTACAATATTTATCATACTATTCTTTGCAGTTTCCGCCAGTCTTGCTGTCCTCCCGCACTCGTTTATCAGATTTCCAAACATCAAAGCACCGATAAGCGGAGTAGCTGTAGGCAAAAGGATCGCGCAGATTATTAACACAACCAGAGAGAAAAGGATCTTTTCAGTCTTTGAAACATGACGCAGCTGTGTCATCTTTATCCTGCGTTCTTTCCGTGTTGTAAGAAATCTCATGATAGGCGGCTGAATAATCGGAACTATCGCCATATATGAATAAGCGGCCACGGCAATAGCCCCCATAAGTTCCGGAGCTAATTTCGACGTGATAAAGATAGCTGTTGGACCGTCGGCGCCGCCGATTATACCTATTGACGCGGCTTGCTTGAGTGAGAAATCCATTCCGGGAAGAGTAATAGCGCCGATAAGCGTCGTAAAGATGCCAAACTGAGCAGCCGCTCCAAGAAAGGCAAGCTGAGGATTAGCGATCAAGGGACCAAAATCGGTCATCGCTCCAATTCCCATGAATATCAGAAGCGGAAAGACCCCGGTCCTTATACCGACATCGTAGATATACCACAAAAATCCGCCCGGCTCTGCTATTGCAGCTACGGGGATATTCGCGAGAATTCCTCCGAAACCTATGGGAATTAACAGAAGCGGTTCAAACCCTTTGACAATGCCCAGGAAAATCAGAAAAGAGCAGACAACGATCATTATAATGTTAGGGAAAGTAAAATTAGCCAGACCGGTACTCTGAATCACATTTGTAAATACTTTACCAAGCTCGAGTGCTTCCATCTATATCTCCTGATCTGATTTTTCTCCGGGACGCCCAGGCTTCAATAAGATTCTTTAATATGTGTAATTTATCCTAACCTGGCTACCACCTGATTAGCGCTTACAGAATCTCCGGCTTTTACATCCATTGAGACCACAACACCATTTCTCGGCGCCTTTATCTCCGATTCCATTTTCATAGCCTCGATAATCATGATAACTTCATTTTTTACAACACGCTTATTCGCTTCACGTAAAACCCTGATGACTGTTCCGGGGAAAGGGGTTTTTATCTCAAGTGTGTCTTCGCTGGGTCCCGGAAGTGGTTTCGTAATATCCGGAATGCCCTCTTCAACCTTTATCTTATACTTCCGCCCCTCGACGGTCACAACATCGTCTTTTAAAATCACGGGGTACTTTCTTCCATCAACAGTTACCATAAAAGTATCACTTATTTTCTTTGCTCCTTCTTTACTCTTTACGATTTTACGCACGCGAACCTTGCCCTCTCCTTTCAGAAATGCTATACCTTTTTCCTTACACGCGGCGGAAATAAACAGGTTTTCATCAGTCTCTTCAAGGGCATGTTCTCTTAATAATCTTCTTGCCGCCTCTATCCCTTTTTCAGGATCGGCATCATTAATTTCCAACACCTTCTTATCTGTCGGCATCAGATCGAGCTTTTCCGAAGCGATCTTAACAAGCTCGGGATCCGGCTCGACAGGGGTCCTGCCAAAATAGCCCAGAATCATCTTTCCGTAACCCTCGGCGAATTTCTCCCAGGGTCCAAATATTACATTATTAAAAGACTGCTGGAAATAAAACTGCGATACAGGGGTAACAGACGTACCATAACCCCCGCGGCATACGACTTCACCCATAGCGGTTATTATTTCAGGGTATTTATCGAGCATATCGTTATCGCGAAGCATTTGAGTATTCGCTGTCAACGCGCCTCCCGGCATCGGCGAAAAGGGAATTACAGGCGAAACAGACCCTGCTTCAGGAGGGATAAAATAGTCTTTCATGCAATCCTTGAAAATCGCCTCAACCTCGCGGATCTTATTAATATCCATACCAAGGTCGTACTGTGAACCCTTCAGCGCGTGCATCATCGTCAGTATGTCAGGCTGGGCTGTGCCTCCGGAAACCGGAGAGATCGAAAGGTCAATACCATCCACTCCGGCTTCAATCGCCGCCATATAGCAATGCACTGATATTCCGGCTGTCTCATGTGTGTGAAATCTTACCGGTGTATCGGCAGGCAATATCTTCTTTGCCATTTTAATAGTTTCGAAAACCTTTTTCGGGGTAGCGGTTCCTGAGGCATCTTTAAAACACACCGAACTATAAGGCAGATCCGAATCTATGATATTTCGCAAAGTCTTTTCATAAAAAGCCACATCGTGCGCTCCGGTGCACCCCGGAGGCAACTCCATCATCGTCACGACGACTTCATGCTTTAATCCATTATCAACAATACACTTGCCGCTGTATTCCAGGTTATTTACATCATTCAGAGCGTCAAAATTCCTTATTGTAGTTACTCCATGTTTTTTAAACAGCCTCGCGTGCAGCTCGATAATATCACTGCTTTGAGAATCCAGGCCTACGACATTGACGCCGCGGGCCAGTGTCTGAAGATTCGCGTCGGGTCCGGCAATCTCCCTGAATCTGTCCATATTTTCAAATGAATTTTCATTGACATAGAAAAAAGGGCTTTGAAACATAGCCCCGCCGCCAGATTCAAAGTGATTTATCCCCGCGTCAACGGCTGCTTCCAGAGCGGGCACAAAATCTTCCATATGAACCCGCGCGCCGAATACCGACTGAAATCCGTCCCTGAATGCCGTACACATTACATCTATTTTTTTCATCGCCATAATATTTCTCCTAACCGCTGCGCACTCATTCTATTAATTTTCCGCGAAAACAGAAGACAGAAACTAACAGCCCGGAGGATCAACAAAAGTTATAACGCAACAGTGGTTTTACTTTATCTTCTATTCTTCACAGCCACGGCAATCGCCGCAATCAATGTATTGTCCTCAGCAGCTAATCCTTCTTCAGTCTCCCCGCTCTTCTCCGGAAAATACTTATTAGCTATATAACTCATTAACTGAATAGCAGTTACCATAATAATCAAAAAAACAAATACTACCGTCATTCCAGCTAAAGTCAGCTCTAAGCCTCTAAGAAACATGCTGCTTTCTCCCGATTTGTCCCTCTCATCCAACTCGACGTTAGAAAAACTGAATTACGCTCGGCCACACTTAAACAAAACCGAAAACACTTTATAGATATGCTTTAATCATCGGACAATCAACAGCTTTTTTAAAATAGTTAACGGATATTTAAAAGTGCCTTATTAATCCTGTTTTTATCTATTTGTGATCCCTGTCAAAATCCAACTCTTCCCCTTCTGAGTATCTGCTTTCAGGCAATTTTTATCAGCGGTAATGAAAACTGCGGCCGATATTACTTGATAATGGCAAAGCAAATGAGTAGAATATTAGAACTTGAATTGGTTTCTAAGCTTACTTGGGGAAGAATGAGTAAGAGCCCTGACAGACAAAAGGAGTCCGCAAAATGAAAAAACGAGCGCTTCTGTTTTCTATTATTGCGATTGTTGTTTTTTCCTGTTCTCTGGGAACACAAAATCCATTCTTTTCAGAATTTGAAACACCCTTTGGTGTACCGCCATTTGACAAAATACAGGAAAAACACTACATGCCCGCCTTTAAAAAGGGAATAGAACAACATGAAGAACAGATTGATAAAATAGTTAATAACAACAATAACGCGACATTCAAGAACACCCTCGAGGAGATGGAAAACAGCGGAATATTGCTCGGCAGGGTCAGCAACGTATTCTTCAGCCTGAATTCATCCAATACAAACGAGGAAATGCAGGAGATAGCAAAAGAAGTAACACCGATGCTGTCAGAGCATAGAGATAATATTATTATGAACGGAAAACTGTTCAAGAGAATAAAAAGCGTTTACGAACAGAGAGAGACACTCGACCTGACAGATGAACAGGATATGCTCCTTGAAAAATACTATAAAGAGTTTGTGCGCGGGGGAGCAGACTTACCCAAGAAGAAAAAAGAAAAGCTCCGTAAAATCAACAAGGAAATATCGGTTCTCTCCCTCCGTTTCGGAGAAAATCTATTAAAGGAAGTCAACAAATTCGAGCTTTTAATCGATAAAAAGGACGACCTTGAGGGTCTTCCCGAAGGGGTCATAAGTACAGCCTCCGAAGATGCCTCCGAAAAGGGATATGAAGGAAAATGGTTATTTACTCTTAATAAACCAAGCATGCTTCCCTTCCTGAAATACTCTGAAAAGAGAGAGCTTAGAGAAAAAATATACAAGGCGTATCTGAATAAAGGTAACCACGGAGGAGAACTCGACAACAAGGATATTGTGGACAAACTGTGTAATCTCCGGCTTCAAAGGGCCAATCTGCTAGGTTACGAAACTCACGCCGACTTTGTGCTGGAAAGGAATATGGCTGAAACACCGGGCGCGGTTTACAGACTCCTCGACCAACTCTGGAGACCTTCCCTGAATTTAGCTAAAGAGGAAGCTGCCGCGATGCAGAATATGATCGATAATGAAGGCAAGGATTTCAAACTGAAAAGCTGGGACTGGTGGTACTACGCTGAAAAAATAAGAAAAGCCAAGTACGATCTGGATGAAGAGATGCTTAAACCCTATTTCAAACTGGAAAATGTCCGTGACGGAGCTTTCGAAGTAGCCAGCAGACTCTACGGGATAACTTTCGAAGAAAGAGACGATATCCCGAAATATCACAAAGATGTCAAGGTTTTTGAACTCAAGGAACAGGACGGCTCCCATATAGGCATATTGTACGTCGACTACTTCCCCAGGGAAAGCAAGAGGGGCGGCGCATGGATGGGCGCCTACAGATCACAATCTTACAGAAACGGCGAGAATGTAACTCCGGTTATTGTAAATGTGGGTAATTTCTCGAAACCAACAGCGGGAAAGCCCTCGCTTCTAAGCTGGGATAACGTTCTGACCCTTTTCCACGAGTTCGGACACGGACTCCACGGGCTCCTTTCAGACTGCCACTACGAAAAGCTTTCAGGCACTTCCGTGGCAAGAGACTTCGTAGAGCTGCCTTCTCAGATTATGGAGAACTGGGCGAAAGAACCGGAAGTTCTCAAAATGTACGCCAGGCACTATAAAACAGGCGAGCCGATACCGGACGAGCTGATTGCCAAGATCCAGAAAACAAGCAAGTTCAACCAGGGATTCGCTCTTACAGAATATCTCGCGGCATCCCTGCTGGATATGGACTGGCATACCGTTACAGAGGAAAAGGATTTCGATGTATTGAAATTTGAAAAAAAATCACTGGATAGAATAAACCTGATTCCTCAAATTGCTCCGAGGTACAGAAGCACTTATTTCAGACATATATTTTCAGGCGGATACTCATCCGGGTATTACAGCTACATCTGGGCTGAAGTACTCGATGCCGACGGCTTCCAGGCCTTTAAAGAGAACGGCCTCTTCGATCAGGAAACTGCCGGAGCATTCAGAAATAATGTTCTAGCCAGAGGGGGTTCAGTAGAACCTATGACCCTCTATAAACGTTTCAGAGGGAAAGAACCCAGTATAGAACCTCTGCTTAAGAAACGCGGCATTGAATAAAGATGATATACAGCAGGCGGCGGTAAGCACAGGCGCTGCCAGCCTCAATTATAATCCGGCGGAAGACTTTACAAGCGGTTTTCCGTCGGATTTTTATCGAGAAGCATCCCGCTGACAAATTAATTATTAATAGATCCGCGTTTTATGAAATTTATTATTAACAGCATAACTGCCGCTGCTGAAAGAAGAACAGCAAGAGCTGTGAAGGGAAAATCGAATCCATACTTAGTTGCCGTATAACCGATAAGCGCTGAAGTGGGGCTCCCTATAAGAATTGTCAGAGAGCGGTAGAAACCAAGTTTACCCCCCCTGCCCTTCTCCTCCCAGTAATGCATAAGATAGGAATTGATTACAAGAAATATACTGGTCGCAAAGGCGAGAAGAAAAGAGACAATACATATAATCGTGAATGAATCTGTTCGCACAAGAACCCCGGCAGCTGCGGCTGTAACAAATAAGAGAATCATTATAATAATCTTTTTGTTGTACCTGTCGGACAGGATTCCTATAAGAGGTTTTAGTAGAATTCCGCTGAAAGAAACAAGGGAAAACGCTATCCCGGCCTTAAAAGAACTCAGCCCCTTATTCTCTATCATGTAGGCGGGGAAAAATGAATTAAATCCCATCCAGGTAAAAACCAGAACTAAATTTACAATAAAAAAGAGTCTTGTAGTTTTCTGATTAAGTACGCTCAAACCGTCAGCAAAACGTTCTCTCAACGAAACTTTTCCAGGCAGCTTCGTTGTCTCCCCCGAGTATCTATAAAACAGCCAGGCCACAGTTATACTTAAAACAGCCCACATGAGAAAGATTCCTCTCCAATGCAGACGCGATGCTAACAGAGGAAGGACGATCGGCATCAGTCCCGCTATAGAACCGCTGCTCGCCTGTATTCCCAGAGCTCTTCCCCTGTCCTCTCTGTAGAGGTCTGAAAGCATCGATATACTGGCTGTCTGAAAACACCCGCTTCCTATCCCCAGAAGCACAAGAAAGAAGAAAAACAGAAAATAGTAAAATGATAAAGCAAGGAACAGGAAAGCTGTCCCGAAGGATATAAAAGCACACAGAATCGTGATCTTCCTCCCCTTTATATCAGAGAGTACTCCAGAGGGAAACTGCATAATTCCATAAGAAAACCACATCCCCGTGATAGCGTAACCGGCCATCGCGTGATCTATGCCGAGACTATCTTCGATTCTGATAAGAAGGGTTGAAACTGTCAATCTTCCGGAAAGGACCAGAAACCATCCGATCGAAGTAAAAAGAAGAGCTGCACCTTTTTTCCTTTGTATAGTCATAATAGTTATAAAACCGTTCGACATTTAAAAAATCTATGCTGATTTCGAAAATACACAGCGATTGCCGATTCCGCAAAGGATAAATTGATTTATCAACGCGTTGAGCTGAATTTACAAGTAATATCGATCTAACTTTAAATATTTTATGAATCTCAGCGTAAAGTAAACTTTTCTTTGCCATGAAGAACTATTTATTATAGTTTTAAAGGCGGTTTATCCGTCACCTCTGCTTGAAAGGACGACAAGCTTTTTCCTTTAATTCTCACGGGAGATGAGAGAAATGAATCCTAAACCGATCGATAAATTAAGCGGTTTTGTAAGCAATGATGATCTCAATAAATTGGCCCGTATCAACAACCCCCAGCTCCACAGCTTCATACTCGAAATGATCGATCTGTGTAAACCTGAAAAGGTTTCTGTTTATGACGATTCTAAAGAGGATATTGAAAGAACCCGTAGAGCGGCTATCGATAATAATGAAGAAGCCCCCCTTGCCATAGGCGGCCACACAATACATTTTGACGGTTACTATGATCAGGCGCGGGACAAAAAGAACACCAAATTTATGGTGCCCTCCGGAAAGGACCTCGGCCCTGAATTGAATTCAATCGACCGGGAAAAAGGGATCGAGGAGATTCGCGGGATTATGTCGGGTATCATGAAAGGGCATCAACTGCATATAAAATTCTTCTCGCTGGGACCGGCAAATTCTCCCTTCTCGATCCCGGCACTTCAACTTACAGATTCAGCCTATGTCGCGCATAGTGACGACCTTCTCTACAGACAGGGTTATAAGGAGTTCGTAAGAAAGGGACCCGAAGCTGATTTCTTCAAGTTTATTCATTCCCAGGGAGAACTGACCGAAGCGGGGCTTGGACTGAAGGTAAGCAAAAATATCGAGAAGAGAAGGATATTCATAGACCTGGAAGAAGAACTGGTTTACAGCGCGAACACGCAGTACGGGGGTAATACAATCGGCCTTAAGAAACTCGCCATGCGGCTCGCTATAAACCGTGCTTCAAATGAAGACTGGCTCACAGAACACATGCTTGTTATGGGAATACACGGACCCGATAACAGAATGACATATTTTACGGGAGCTTTTCCGTCTATGTGCGGCAAGACCTCTACAGCCATGATCGAGGGTGAATCAATTGTAGGCGATGATATAGCATACCTGAAAAATATCGGAGGGACAACCCGCGCCGTAAATGTAGAAGCAGGTGTATTCGGCATAATAGAGGGAATTAATCCGGATGAGGACACTATCCAGTGGAATACCATAACCACACCGGGTGATGTGATTTTCACAAACCAGCTTGTAACCGAGGACGGGGATGTCTACTGGAACGGAAAACCGGGCAAAATCCCCGAAAAGGGAGTAAATCATTCGGGCCAATGGTATCCGGGCAAGAAGGACGATGAAGGTAATGAAATAACCCCCTCTCACAAGAACGCGAGATTTACATTCAAAATCGACACACTGGATAATGTCAGCAGAGAAGTTCACTCGCCGGAAGGGGTTCCTGTAAGCGGAATCATCTACGGAGGCAGAGATTCCGACACCTCAGTTCCCGTGAAAGAAGCCTTCGGCTGGGCTCACGGAATAATCCTATACGGCGCCTGCCTCGAGTCTGAGACAACAGCGGCGACGCTGGGCAGGGAAGGGGTAAGAGTGTTTACACCGATGTCAAACCTCGACTTTCTTTCCCTTCCCATAGGAGAATATATTCAGAACAATCTCGATTTCGGCAAACAGTCCGAAGAACCCCCTGACATTTTCGCTGTTAACTATTTCCTGAGAGATAAAGAGGGTAAATGGCTGAATGACAAGAACGATAAAAAGGTATGGCTTAAATGGATGGAACTTAGAGCTCACAACGAAGCCGGCTCTATTAAAACACCCACGGGGTCAATACCCGAATACGGCGATCTGAAAAGATTGTTCCTGGAAATATTCAATAAAGAGTATTCGATGGAAGACTACATAAAACAATTTACGATCCGTATCCCTGAAAATCTTGCCAAACTGGAAAGAATGAACAAGATATTCAGAGAGAGAGTAACTGATACTCCGGACTCGGTCTTCAGCCACATTGAAGAACAGAAGAAACGCCTGGAAGATGCCCGGAGAAAATACGGAGATTATATCAAACCGGTTGATTTCGAATAAATCGGAGTTAACCTTACAGGCTTAAATCAACTGCCCCCGGCTTTGGAAGCTCCGGGGGCAGTTCCATATTCAAATCAATAAAGCCTCTCTATCCTGTAAAGTCTGTGTATTTATTCTTCTGTTTTTTCGCGGCGGATTGCCAAGGCTTTATTATTCAGCGCTGTAGCCTGTCTCATTACCCGCATTCTCAACTGAAAGCATTGAAACGGTCTCTTCATTTGTAAGAACCCAGATCGAATAAACACCCAGGGCTGTTCCGATCGGTATATCGAATAATTTCACGCAGCCGACAATGAGAACGAAAATCCTAGACCATGACTTTCTCTTCAGAAGCCCTATGCCCCCTATAAGTCCCGGAATCGCAAACAGCAGTATAATCAAGTAAACAAATACGGCAATACTGCTTGTTATCGCTATGGCGTCGGGATCACAGGAGATAACACCCGCTCCGCCCAGGATAAAAAGAACAGCGGTACCAAAGATGATTCCTATAATACTGTGGGCTATATGAAGACTCGCAAGTATAGTTATATGCTTCTTCAACTCAGCTCCTTCGTTAAAGTGATTCCATCATTGACACATCACCTCGAATTAAATTACTCGCTTTATCTTAATTACGGATTCTATCATCTTTTGTTGCATTTATAGAAAGAGTTTTTAATCTGGAAAGGAGGGGGAGACTTTATGGAGCTACTTGAAAAAAGCGGGTTAACACTTCCTGCTGCTGATAACATAACAACCCAGCCAGTGCATTTTGACATCACACTTTCTTTTTTTATACTTGATGAAGAGAAACCTTTTCAAGATATTACCGTATAAAGATTAAAGAAGCATCTCAGTGATATTCGACAGTCAATAATACAATAAAACAGGAGTTTAGATGAATAGTGCAGCTAAAATGATCGGCATCTTATACTTACTTCTCATGCCCTGTGCCCTTCTGGGAAGCGTGGATGAGGACGGAAAACAATTTGTTCCGGTTTATAATCCCGAGCTTACCGTCCGCCGCGCCCTGGGTGATATAACAATAGACGGCAACCTGGACGACCCCGGCTGGAAGGGGGCCGCTAAAGCGGACAACTTCGCTGAACATAATCCGGGGGATCAGACAGAACCGGATGTCAAAACAGAAGTTTTAATCACCTACGACGATGAATACCTCTATACAGCCTGGATATGTTACGACGATCCTGAAGAGGTGCGCGCCTCTTTCTGTGAACGGGATCAGATATTCCAGGATGATACAGTCCTTTTATTGATCGATACATTCGGCGAAGCGGCTATGGCTTATGAGATAATCGTCAATCCTTACGGCATCCCGGGAGATATCCTAATATCCGCCGATGGAGAAGAAGATAGCTCTTACGATCTTGTTTTCGAAAGCGCCGGAAGAATAACCGAATTCGGCTGGGTGGCTGAAATAGCGGTCCCCTTCGAAAATCTCCGTTTCCCCGAACGGGAAAACCAGGTCTGGAAAATGGATTTCTGGCGCAACCGGCCGCGCGAATCGAGATTCCAGTATTCGTGGTCGGCTTACGACCGTGACGTGGACTGCTGGGTATGCCAGTGGGGCACGGTAAAGGGAATCTCTGGAGTCAAACGGGGAACAGGGTTTAAATTTCTGCCCGCTTTTGTGGCCCATCAGTCATCTTCCATGAACGACGGGGGCAGTATGGACAACGGAGATATCATGGGGGACGGCGCTCTGGGGATCTCTTATGATATTTCTTCCGAGATGAAAGCAGAAGTTACTGTAAACCCCGATTTCAGTCAGGTGGAGGCCGATGTCAACCAGTTAGATGTCAACACAACTTTCGCGCTTGAATATCCTGAAAAAAGACCGTTTTTTCAGGAGGGAAGCGACCTGTTCGACACTTATTTCAACACCGTTTATACTCGTTCTATAAACGACCCTATCCTGGCAGGAAAGATGACATGGCGCGAGGGGGCAAACAGTATAGCTTATCTCACGGCAAAAGATGAACATTCACCTATTATCCTTCCCTTCGAGGAAGAGAGCGGATTTGTAAAGAACGGGGAAAGTTATTCAAATATCCTCAGATACAGAAGGGATCTGGGAAAGCAGTCACATATCGGCATGATTGCCACCGACCGGCGCTTTCCCGGCAGCGACGGCTACGGAACACTTTACGGAATCGACGGCCAGATCCGTTTTAGTCCAAGCAACTATACCAAGTTCCAGTTTTTATCAACACATACGCGTGAAGTGAACAAACCGGAACTCTCTGACAGTTCTCTCGATGCCATACTCTTTGACGACGGGAAGCATACCGGGACACTCGACGGTGAGTACTTCCGGGGACACGCGTTTTTAACACAGCTTACGCGCAGTTCAGGCGATTACAGAATATCAGCGGAATACAGGGAACTTAGTCCCACTTTCCGCGCCGATAACGGAATGCAGCCTTCCAATAATCAACGTTCCGGTTCACTTTATATGAACAGAGTATTCCGCTTTGAGGAAAATGATTTAATCGAAACGATTCAGTTATCAGCACACTCGGGGAGAAAATGGAATCTTTCCGGTATCAAGAAAGACGAGTGGGTAAGTCCGGAAATGGTTATATCCTTCCGCAGGGCTCAGACGAAAATTCACAGCGAATATATGTACAGCAACGAGCTGTTTAACGATATACAGTTTAACGATATCTGGCAGTATCACACATGTTTCAGCACTGAACCGTCAGCCGCGCTGCGGTTCGGCGCTTATATAAACTACGGTCATAGAATCGCAAGGCATGATCTGGTGATGGGAAGAGAGAAGAGTTACGGCCTGTGGGCGGATATAAAACCGGTCGACAGGTTCATTATCGACACGAAATTTGATTATCTGACCAGCGATAATCTTGATACAGGAGCCAAACTGTTCTCCCAGTCTCTTTTCTGGACCCGCTTTTCGCTCCAGCTGTCACGGGAACTTTCTCTTCGTGTGGTAACCCAGTACAACGACAGAGAGGATAAGTGGGATTTTGATCCTCTCCTGAAATACAGAATAAATTCATTCACGCTTTTTTATATAGGTTCGACTGTCGATTACATAAACAGATCTCCGGAAGATTACGGCAGGCGGGGCTGGGCAGTAACAGACCGCCAGTATTTCATGAAGCTGCAGTATCTCTTCCAGATATAGAATAGAGTTTTTCAAAGCTCTTACGGAAGAAATTTGATTAAAAATTCCGCTCAGAAACAAATAAAAATTGTCATAAGGAGATATTTACAAAGCTTTATATAAATATTATTAATAGTTAAGAGGATGATAAAGAGATGCCGAGTACGTTCGGCCCCGTAAACTCATCCTTACTTAACAGCATAGTTCATTGAAAGTCAGGTTTATTATGTACAGTTATCTGTTCGGACCGGTCCCTTCAAGAAGACTCGGCATGTCGCTGGGTGTTGACCTTGTTCCTCATAAGGTATGCTCACTAAACTGCATCTACTGCGAATGCGGCCGCACAACAAAACTTACGACTGAAAGAAAAGAATACGTTCCATACGATAAAGTGACCGCGGAGCTGAAGAATTTTTTAAAGAACAACCCCTATCCCGACTACATAACATTCTCAGGCTCGGGAGAACCGGCGCTTAACTCCCGGATCGGAGATATTCTCCGTTTTATAAAATCGAACTGGAATAATATACCTGTAGCGGTACTTACAAACGGCACTCTCTTCTATCAGAAAGATGTAAGGGAAGAACTTCTTCCGGCTGACCTTGTGCTTCCCTCTCTTGACGCGGCGTCTGAAGAAGTATTCAGAAGAATCAACCGTCCTTTAAAATCACTGAGTATTCACGACTATATAGAGGGACTGATTGATTTCAGAAAGGAATACTCCGGGGAGATCTGGCTGGAAGTTCTTATAATACCCGGCTATAACGACACCGAAGATGAATTGAAGCTGCTGCGGAAGGCTTTCGAGAAGATAAAACCCGGCAGGGTACAGCTTAACACATTGGACAGACCCGGAGCTGTTACCGGACTCAAACCGGCCCCCAGAGAACAACTGGAGTTGATATCTGATTTCTGGAAACTGGATAATGTAGAGATAATCGCAAAACCGACAGAACGAAAGGAAAAGAAATCCTACAGACCGGACACGGAATCGGCTATTCTGGAAACAATAAAAAGAAGACCCTGCACGCTGAAAGACCTCTCTGAAATACTGGGGCTTCATATAAACGAAGTTAACAAATATCTCGACGTACTCGAAGGAGACGGCAAGATCGAAACGGTTGAGCAGCAGAGAGGAGCTTTCTATAAATTAAAGGACAGGCGATAGCAATCATCATTAAGGGGTATCAATCCCCACCGTCTTAATTACGCCCCCGTATTCCGTGTAATCTTATTAAATTCAGATACTATCTTCCCCGCTGCCAGTTCAGAGGATTCACTGGCATCAACTATCAGGTCCGCGTACTCCCGTGTGGGAAGAAGATATTTATTATACATTGGAATAACGGTATCATAGAACTGTCTGTAAACACCCTCTCTTGTTCTCCCCCGCTCACTTGTGTCACGCTTTACCCGGCGGGAAAGGCAGATATCCATTTCCGCTTCAATAAAAACGCGGATATCCATAACCGTCCGCAGTGATTCTCTGAATAAAGCGTAAAGCCCCTCAATAATCAGTACAGAACGGCCCGCATCTTCAGCGGGCAGACGACAGCGCGCTTTCCTGCCTGGCCCCTCTCTTGTATGAGTTCTAAAGTTGTACGAGGGTATGACTATTTCCCGTCCTTCGAGCAGTTCCTCTACATGATTCTCCAGCAGCCTAAAATCAATAGCATCCGGCTTATCAAAATTGATCGAGGCTCTCTCTTCGAGCGCCAGGCCGCTGAGGTCATGATAATAGTTATCCATCCTGATCAGGGCGGTCCCAATACCGGCCAGCATATCTGAGAATTTATTCGCGATAGATGTTTTGCCGGAACAGGAGCCCCCCGCGATTCCAATAACAAACGGTTTCATTTATAACCCCAGAGACTGTAATAATAGATCAAAGGATATCTTTAACTGTTTAATATAGTAAAAATGTTAAGAAAAAGAGTGTAATCATACTTAAAGGAACTCTCCGGGAGATATTCCCGGGGGTATCCTCTTTTCCGTTACGGCATACCTCTGTTTCAGAAAGAACCTGCCATTAACGGATCTCTTTTTATGCATTATTCAGGTATAATCCCTTAAGGCTGCTCTAAGGCAGATAGATGAAGATAAACAAACGCTTAAGAACCATATTGAATAGTCAGCTTCAAGGAAGCAGTATCAATTAAACTCCATTAACAGGCAGAAGGTATATTTAAAGGCTCCCGCCCCGGGGAAATAATAATAAAGACCTCTTAGTCTCCTTTATATTTGAAAGACACTTTTACTTTCGCGCGGTAAGTGGCGATCTTGCCATCCTCGATATGCATATCCAGCTTATCAACTTCAGCAATACGAAGATCCCGCAGCGATTCTGAAGCCTTAATTACAGCCGCCTCTGCCGCTTTCTCCCATGATTCCGTGCTGGTACCGACCAATTCTATTACTTTGTAAACACTGTCGGGCATAACAGCCTCCTTCCTACATCGAAATGGAAAAAGATAGGCCGGACATGGTTACTTAAATCTAAGTATATACCACAATCTGGCATCTTTAACCCATACCGTTTTTGTATCAATGATCACCTTTTGAAAAAATCATATCTCTTAAGAGATTTCCTGTCAAGTAATCACTGTTA
>CAZKNG010000020.1:0-32879 GCA_964554125.1 uncultured bacterium
AGAAAACTCGTTTCTGTATCGGCTGTGGGGGCTGGGGGAGAAAAAACAGTAGATCTATCGAGGTTTAAATCTCTCGAGATATCCGGGATTAAGATTCTTTCCCCTATACTATTTATCCCCGGAGGAAAAAGCGGATTTGCCGCCTTCGGTGAAATAAGCGGTATTATTGGAAACGATATACTCGAAAGGTTCAAATTGACACTGGACTATTCAGCTCAGCAGATAATCATGGAGAAGAATACCTGTTTTTCAAAACCCTTTCCGAGTGATAAAAGCGGGCTTCAAACGGCGTGGGATTCAACGGGCTCGCTTTACATACACAATGTTATTCCGGATTCGCCCGCGAGCGCTGAAGGGATCAAGAAAGGCGACAGAGTTATCAGTATAAACGGAAAGAAGATATCGCTGTTCGGAGACCGCTCTGAGATCACTCGTCTGCTCAGGCAGAAAGAAGGAACGAGGTTGAAACTCCTTATAAAAAGGGGAAAAAAGAGAATCACTGTAACAATCCGGCTTAGAAAATATTTTTAATCAGTCTTGTATTAAAAACAACGGTTCTGAAAGGAGTATAGATGAGCGTTAAGATTAGATTTATGGGTGCTGTAAGAACAGTAACCGGCTCGATGCATATGGTAAAAGGCGGGGGGTCAAAGATACTAATAGACTGCGGCCTGTTCCAGGGCCACAGGGAGGAATATTACAGGAAAAACTCTCATTTTCCTTTCGACCCAGCCCAAATCGATGCCTGCATACTTTCTCATGCTCATATAGACCACAGCGGCAATATTCCGAATCTCGTCAAGAACGGTTTCACCTCGAGGATCCTTACAACAAGCGCGACGCGTGATCTTTGCTACTCGATGCTCCCGGACAGCGGCCATATACAGGAAGAAGACATAAAATATCTCAACAAGATTCACAAAAGAAAAGGGCTTCCGATAAAAAAACCGCTTTACACCCGGGAAGATGCTGAAGAATCGCTTCAATACTTCGACGGGCATCCCTACGAACAGAAAATAATTATCAAGGATAAGAACTCAGTTACTTTCTATGACGCGGGACACGTGCTCGGCTCATCGACCCCGCTTCTGGAGATCTTTGATGAGAACGGCCCAATCCGTATTGCCTACGCCGTGGATCTGGGAAGAAAGAATATCCCTATACTGAATGATCCGGTTACCCCTCCGAAGATAGACTACATGTTTCTCGAAAGCACATACGGTGGAAGGCTGCATGATCCGCCCCTGAAGACAAAAGAGATACTGGCGGAGATCATCAGGAAAACAGTCAAACGGGGAGGTAAAATAATTATCCCCTCCTTCGCCCTGGAGAGAACACAGGAAATAGTATATTACTTGAATGAACTGTTTGATGAGAAACTCGCCCCCGAGATACCGGTTTTTGTTGACAGCCCCCTCGCTGTTAACCTGACTGAGGTTTTCTTCAAACACCCCGAATGTTATGACGAAGAGATGTACGAAGCTTTCAAATCCGGACGGGATCCTCTTGGAGCAAACCGAATCAGATATATAAAGGATGTGCGGGAATCAAAGGCGCTCCATGATAATTCAAATCCCATGATAATAATATCGGCCGCGGGAATGTGTGAAGCCGGCAGGATACTTCATCATCTGAAGAACAATATTGAAAACCCGGCGAATACAATCCTGATTGTAGGTTATATGGCGAAAAACACTCTCGGAAGGCGCATAGCTGAAAAAATGGAAAAGGTAAAGATATTCGGCCAGCCATATAATTTGAAGGCTGAAGTAAAGATAATGAATTCATTCAGCGCCCACGCCGATAGAGACGAGATTCTTGAATACGTAAAACCTCTAAAAAGTTCGATCAAGGGTATTTTTATAGTCCACGGAGAGGAGGAGCAATCTGAAAAACTCTATAATCTGCTTAAAGAAAAGAAATTCCCCGTACATTTTCCCTCTCCCGGAGATGAAATAGTATTAAAGGGGAATTAGCAAAAAGGGAAAGCAATAAACCTCTTGCCCTCCTATTGGGAAAAACTTAAGGGGACGGCATGAAAAAGAAGATAATTTCATACGCTGATGAGTTTGTTCCGGCTGAGGGAATAAAGCTGCAGAAGAAATTAAGAAGCAGAGTTATATTAAAATGGGACGGACGTAAAATCAATCTCGTTGCCGGAATTGACGTTCACTTCCCGGAGAAAAACACAGCGTTTGCCGCGGTAGCCCTTTTCAGCTATCCCCAACTCGAATTAGTTGATTCCAGCTGCGCGGCCCGTCACTGCGATATTGCATATATCCCGGGTCTCCTCTCCTTCAGGGAAATACCTCCGATCCTAAAGGCCTGGAACCAACTTCGGAAGAAACCCGATCTGATCTTATGCGACGGGCAGGGGATAGCTCACCCCCGCGGGCTGGGCCTTGCCAGCCATCTTGGAATTGAGCTTGACCTTCCAACAATCGGATGCGCTAAATCTCCCCTTTTCGGAAAATACGATCTCCCTCCACCTCTCAAAGGGGATAAATCTCCGATCTTCGATAAAGAGAGAAACAGGATCGGATATGTATTAAGGACCAGAGACAATGTAAAACCACTCTATATTTCTCCGGGACACTTGATAGATATCGAGACTTCAGTAGATATAGTCCTCTCCTGCACTACGAAATATAAAATCTCAGAACCTCTGAGAGCCGCGCACAGGATGGCGGGCGGAAACTAATAGGGGTTTACACTTATTAACAATTTAGATGGTACCCTTATTGCATCTTAATAAGGATAAAATAACCGGAATCGGTGTTATTTTCATTATGAATAAGAAGCCGAATTCGACATAATAAAAGCCGGCAGAGACTGCTTTTCCCATCCTTGATCCCGCATCCTTCTGCCGGCATTATTTTTATCGTCTGTTCTCCTGCTTTTATATTGTCCCGCCTGGATAGGATAATCAATCGCTATCGATCAGAAAGATCGAAATATATTAATACCGGTTGAAACACGGAAGTTTTAAATAAAAGGAAAGTCTTGAATATAGAGGCAGCAGAGTTCGATTCCGCGATTAATCCAGCCAATAACTAAAAGCCGGTTCGATTTTTTAAAAAATATTATATCCGGCCGATTACTTCTTTTATGACTTCCTCGAAATCCCGGCTGGTTCCAACAAGTCTTGACCGGATGATTCCATCTTTATCTACAACGAATGTTGTTGGGGTGTAATTTACATGCAGCACATTCCTTGAGTACGACTTGCAGTCGAGCAAAATGGGAATTGTAATATTCTCTTCTTCTATTATCTCTCTTGTTTTATTTAAATACCCCTTTAAATTAATCAGAAGCACTTTAATCCCCAACCCCTCCTCCATACTCTTCAACTTCTCCATTAACGGCAACTCCGCTATACAGGGAGGTCAGGTGGGGCTCCAGGCGCCTATCACCAGTTTCTTTCCTCTGTAATCAGGGAGATTATAATATTTCCCCTCAGTATCCACAAAACGGCTTTCAGGGAGTGATCTCTTCCCCGCGGTTCTTCTCTCGATTATATTTCCGTCAGGGCCGCCCGCGCTGTCAGGATAGATGACCGCGTAAAGACTGTCCAGTTTTACTTCCGCGCGCTGACGGGGAACTCCGGCTGCAAGATCTATATAAACCTCTATTGCTCTTTCTCTCTCTCCTCTTTCCCAGAGTATTTTACCGAGCTGTTTTCCAGCGAAGGGGTTTTCCGATGATTCTAAGATTTTAACAGCCTCTTCGTTCCTGCCCCGCGTAGCGAGAAATTCCCCGTAGACCATTTTTGCGAAGGAACTCTCAGGGGGGTTATCCGCAACATCTAAAGCCTTTCTGAACATTTTCTCCGCGATCTTATACTTTTCTCTCGACTTGAGGTCAAAACCTATGTAGAGAAACAACCGGAAACTTTTTTCATTACTTTTAAGAAGGTTCGAGGCAAACTCTATGGCTCTCTTTTCGTCAATATCCCATAAATAGGCAAATTTTCTGTAAAAGAAACTTCCCCTAATAGCGGGGTCTTCTTCCTCAGCCATAGCTTCGTCAAAGAACTCCATCGCCTCTTCCGGCTTCCCTATATCTGTTATGAGGGTCTCAAAAGTCTTATTATAAGCAAACTTTCTGCTCATATGGCCGGGATGATTATTCAAAAATATATTTAAACGCTCGATGCGCTCCCGCGGAGCCTTTATCGAAGAGGCGGATTCAAGCTCTTCCATAACATAAAGGTCCGATTTCTCCTTCTTCCCCTTGCAGCCGCAAAAAATCAAAACAATCAACAATAAAACAATCCCGGAATATTTAAAGTCGCGGTTTTTCATATCTACTTCCCGTTTGATAAAGGATCATGAAGCTGAATCCAGATAAATTTCCGGCGGTTTTTCCTGTCCGGATACAATGATTAATATTATCAGCTTAAACGAATTCATCCGCAGAGTTTTCTTCAAGAAACTCTTTGACAGCTTCGATAACGTAGTCCTGCTTCCTGTCACTCAGCTCAGGATATATTGGAAGGGCTAATGTTTCTCCGGCAGCTCTTTCAGATTCGGGCAATACTCCCTCACCCCACTCCGGAAAATGAAAACATTCCTGCAAATTAAGGGGAACAGGATAGTAAACAGCAGTACCTATACCCTTTTCCTTAAGAAACCTGAGCATTTGATCCCTTTTTGGCGTTCGGATGACATACTGATTAAATGTGCTTTCGTTATACTCTTCAACAAATGGGGTCTTTATCCCGCTTAAGCCGGAAAACCCCTTGTCGTATTTACAGGCGTTGCTCCTTCTTGCCGCGTTCCACTCCTGGAGATATTTCAGTTTAACTTCCAGCACCGCGGCTTGAATAGCGTCCAGCCTGCTGTTTATCCCGACATATTTGTGGCTGTACTTCTCGTCTTCTCCATGAACCCTCAGCGCCCTTATTTTATCAGCTATATCCCTATTATCTGTTATAACCATACCCCCGTCACCTGCTCCACCCAGATTCTTCGAGGGGAAGAAGGAAAAACAACCTATATCACCAATCGTACCGCAACTTTTCCCGTGATAAAGAGCTCCGATCGATTGACACGCGTCCTCGATCACGGAGGCTTTCCCCCCTGAGGCTATTTCCATCAGCTTGTTCATCTCTGCGGTCTGACCGAACAGGTGAACCGCGATAACAGCTTTCGTTCTATCGGTAAAAGCCCCGGCAACTTCTTCCGGATCGATGTTATATGTCCGGGGATCGATATCAGCGAATACGGGTGTCGCCCCGACCCTTACTATTGAGCTCACGGTGGAAAAAAAACTGTATGGAGTCGTAATAACCTCATCGCCGGGGCCGATATCCAGCGCCATAAGAGAGAGAAGTATCGAATCGGTCCCCGAAGCTGTTCCCACAGCGAAATCGGCGCCGCAATACTTTGCAATCTTCTTCTCGAATCTCTCCACTGTAGATCCGAGTATAAACTGCTGGCTGCTGAAAACCGCCTCAACTGCCCGGAGGATCTCACCCCTTATCTTTTCATACTGTAAAGTAAGGTCCAGTAATTTTACTTCCATTTTATCTCCAATTGATAATCATCAAGCTTTTAGACAAATATTATTACATTATAATAGTAAAGATAAAAGATGAGGTAAAGCCGGAGTTTCATAAATTAGTGAAGAGCTTTCAATTAATAAGGTATTTGATATTCTTTTAAAAAAACAAACAATAAATAATCTTTAATCTTTCCATTTACAATTACAGAATGTATCATTTAAGGGTAACCCGCAATTACTGCAGGCATATTTCTTATATTAGTTCAGAAACAACTGAAGAAAGCTTAAAAAGGAGTGATTTTGTGGAAGGCGCCGCAACAGTTAAGAAAATAATACAGGGTGGTTTCGGGCTCGCTTTTCACAAAGGAAAAACAGTATTCCTCCCCTACGCGGCTCCCGGCGACAAGCTGGAGTTTTCAGTGTCCAGGAAAAAGGGGAATATAATATTCGGACATATTGAAAGAATAATATCCCCTTCCAAGCTGAGGAAGGATCCCGAATGTCCCAACTTTGGAAAATGCGGCGGATGTGATTTCCTGCACCTTGATTACGAAAACGAGATCGAAATCAAGAAAGAGATGGTTCTCGAAACATTCGAAAGGATAGGAAAGATCAAAGCTGATATCAGCACCATAACTGAATCCCCTTCACGTTTCGGATACAGAAATCACTGTATCTTCCGCACTGATGAATCCGGAAGGCCGGGTTTTACAATGGCGGAAACAGATAATGTCATACCTTTTCCGGAAAAAGGCTGCCTCCTTTTACCTGAAGTAATGAGGGAAGCCATAGCCCGGCTCAGTTCTGATTTACTTAAACCGGAGAGTGAAGTGCGGGTTCGTATGGATAAATTCGGAGCAGTACACTTCTGGGGCCTTGAGGATCTTTTCAGCCCGCCTGACATAGTAATGGAAGCGGGAGGCTATCTATTCCCGGTCTCCCCGGGAGCTTTTTTCCAGGTAAACACCTTCCTGAACGATAAACTCATTGAGTTAGTTCTATCTCTTCCGGAAGAGGAACCCCGCAGGATTACCGACCTGTATTGCGGCGCGGGGTTTTTCACTTTTCCTCTCGCGGAGAAATCAACTGAAGTGATTGGAATAGAGGGGGATAAAGAGGCCCATAAAAACGCTCTTTCCGCGGCAAAATTGAACGGTATTCAGAATGTTACTTTCAAAAGCGGAAGAGTGGAAGACAAACTCAGAAAAACCGCCAGAGCGGATCTAATCCTCTCGGACCCCCCAAGGACAGGGATGACAGCAAAAGTCATCAGGGAAATAATAAAAAAGGGACCAAAAGAACTGATAATAGTATCCTGCGATCCCCCCACTCTGGCGAGAGATACCTCGCGGCTGATTCAGGCGGGCTATACTGCCGCCGGAATACACCTTGTTGACCTGTTCCCCGGAACATCACACATCGAAACAGTCGCCTGTTTCAGAAAGAATAACTGAAGAGTTTATTTCTTACCCGGACGAGTCCACTCGATCTTTACATTAAGATTGTCCTTATCGTAATATTTATCGACATCTATAAGTCTGGGAGATTTTTTAATCTCTTCTATAGGAAGCTTTACAAGACGGGATTTCTGGAGAGCTACCATGTGACCTATATCGCCGTTTTTAACCATCTCCACCGCGTTATTGCCGAACCGCCTTCCAATCTGCCTGTCCTTCTGGGAAGGTGAAGCACCGCGCTGCAAGTACGCTAGAGCCATATATCTTGTATGATCAAAGTTGTGTTCTAAGAGACCTTTAAGATAATTCCCCACTCCTCCAAGGCTGTAATGACCGAATTCATCCACTTTGGCGTCTTTCCTGACCTCCTCTTCACCCTCTATATGCGCGCCCTCAGCCACAACAATCATTTTGTACATATGATCCGGGCCCATCTTCCTGCTTTTTTCAAGTTTTTCGCCGATAACTGAAATCAGCTTGGATACTTCGAAAGAATATTCCGGTATCAGAATAGCATCTGCAAATGCCGCTTCTCCTCCTCTGAGTGCCAGCCATCCCGCGTGCCTTCCCATAACCTCAAGAAAGAAGATCGTCTGGTGAGATCTGGCTGAATGAGATATCTGTTCAGCGGAATCACAAATAACATTAAGGGCTGTATCATAACCGAGAGAATACTCTGTTCCTGCAAGGTCGCGGTCTATAGTCTTCGGGATTCCGACTACCGGAACCCCTCTGTCATTCAAAACCGAACCGGCTCCGAGAGTGTCATCTCCTCCTATGGCTATGATCACATCGAGGCCCAGTTTCTTCATGTTTTTCTTTACCTGCTCTGTTCTGTCTCTCTTCTCAGAGACCGGATTTGTTCTGCTGCACTGAAGCTTGCTTCCTCCAATCCGGCTGAATGAACGTACTATTTCAGGCCCGAGTTTCACCACGTGCCTGCTCGTATCCTCAACCACAAGGGCTTCCCAGCCTCTCTTCAACCCGACTATTTCATAGCCGTATTTCGATCCCCTCTCAACAATACCGGCTATAGCTGGATTTAATCCGGGGGCATCTCCCCCGCCTGTCAATACTCCAATTCTCATCAGATAACCTCCCTTAAAACTTAAAAACAATATTAAATAAGGTATTACGAAGATCGATCGAAAAGCCTTTCATAATCGTACCCCTCTATTCAAATTTACTTTATAAGATTAATTTGTCCAGTTAAAACAGAATACTCTCTGCCGGCTCAAGAAAAAGAAACCTCAAAACAGCTGTGTGTGGAAGGGTCTCCTCTGAGGCAAGAACCGTATCTTTATAAATATCAGGCCTCTAAAAAGTCCCGGAGCGAAACGTCCTTTTTATAATGTTCTTCTCTGAAATACTTTAATACTTTGATATAAGTCTCCGGAGGAATAAATCCCGGTACAACCTGGATCAGTTCTCCGTCACTCTCCAGGTATGCCAGAGAAGGGTAGCCCTTGACGCCGAATTTCCTGGCAAGTGATCGGGGGGAATATTCATCTCCCATGTAGATAAATCTATTTTCTTTGTCCTCGGCGTTAACTCTGACGCATATAAAGTTTTCTTCTAAATATTTCACGACCTCCTGCTTGGAAAATGTGCGCTCTTCCATTACCTCACACCATTTGCACCAGGAAGTATAGAAATCTATCACAACAGTCTTATCTTTTTTTTCCGCGAGGCTTAACCCTTCTTCAACCGAATGCCACTTTGCCGAGGGGCCGTCACTTCCGCTTCCACCGCATCCGGAGAATGAAAAAAGAATAATACCTGCAAGCATGACTCTGCTGATTTTTCTCATAGAAACTCTCCAATCTATATAAAAAATCTTTATTTTACATAATTTATTGCGCGCTAAATATATTATATTTCCTAAAAATAGCTATTTTATATTCATTATTCAAATATTATTGATTATAACGTAAGGTGCTTCTTGAAAAATTACAGAAAAAATAATAAGATCGACTAAATTGTTGAATAAATTATTCAGCCGGAAGGAACTCATGAAATCCTTTAAAATAGCCCTGTTGACATTTGCCTGTATCCTTTCCTTCATATATATCAGCCCCGGAGCCGGGGCTGAAGAACAATCAACTCCCGCTGACGAAAACGGCAGCATTGAAATCAAGGAATGGCTGGTTCTCGGCCCAGTATCTACCCCCTTCCCGGTATTTAACGAGGAAAATAAAGAGGAAGCAGAAGAAACATTTCTTCTGTCTTACGATTTTATTCCGGCAGGAGAGCTTAAACCGGAAGCCGGGAAGAAAATCATCTTTCCAGTCGGTGAGGAATTCTCCTGGAAGGCCGAGAAAACCGGAAATAAGGGTATTGATCTCCCGACCGGCCCGGGTAACCCTGAAACCGCATATCTGGCTTCATACATAGAATTGCAAAGATGGACAAAATTGCAATTCAAAACAAAAGGGACATTACCCTATAAAGTGATGATAGACGGGAAAGAGATAATCGAAAGCAGGGATGGCCAAACAGAAGATTACAAGAAAGGAACTGTAAATCTTAAGAGAGGGAAACACACTATAATTGTAAAAACGGTTCGCGCTCCGGCAGATACAATTCCCCTATGGTATTTTTCCGCCTTCTTAGAAACGCCTTATCCGCAATCGGATAATCTGAATTTATCCCTTACCCCCGTTAGAAATATAACTATCTCGGATATACTTGATTCGCCTCATATAGATAATGTCAGACTTTCACCTGAAGGAGACCTTGCCGCTTTGAAGATAAGCAGGTTTATTTCCCGGGATGGAGACAGAGAAACAGGTCTGGAAATCAGAAAGACAGAAAGCGGAGAGCTTGTAAGAACAATAATCTGCGGCGAGGGCACTGGCGGATTTCAATGGGCTCCGGATGGAAAATCTCTTTCTTACACCGTATCCGACAAAAAGAAAACATCAATAAGATTAATCGATATCGAATCCGGAGATAATAAAATAATCGCTGAAAAAATAATGAGATTCGAGAGTTATAAATGGGATCCAAACGGTGAATTCATAATCTATTCAGCATCTGAGAAAACTGAAAATAACGATGACGGAGTAAAGAGACTTCTCGGTATCTATGACCGAACCGGTTTTGGCCGTCACAGGTCATTCCTCTACCTTCTATCTGTAAACAACGGTACAAGAAGGAAGATCACAACCGGGAAACACACCTCTCGCCTGGCCGATATACATCCCGGCGGCGAAAAAATACTTGTCACGCGTAATTACGAAGAACTCTCAGAAAGACCTTATAATAAAACAGAACTTGTTCTGGTGAACCTGAAGGAAGAAAAAAGGGATCTTCTCTGGGAAGGACGCTGGTTCAATAACGCCGTGTGGTCGCCTGACGGAAACAAAATACTTATATCGGCCGGTCCGTCAGCTTTCGGAGAGATAGGGAAGAACGTTCCGGAAAATACTATTCCGAATGATTACGACAGCCAGCTATATATCTTCAACCATAAAACCGGAGATATCAAAGCGGTAACGAAGGAATTCAAACCCGCCGTGAGGAGAGCCTACTGGTCCGCGGCGGATAACATGATATATATTGTTGCCGAGGACAAATCACTGGTCGGGCTGTTTAAATATTCTCCGCGGCACGGAACATTTAAGAAACTAAGTACCGGCTGTGATGTAATCTCATCCGGTGATATTGCAAGGGAAAAAGCGATAGCGGTATTCGCGGGCATGTCAGCGGATGAACACCAGATGCTCTACAGAATAGATCTTGAAAGAAACAGGACGAAAGAGATATATGATCCCGCTGATTCCGAGTATAAGAATATCAGAAAAACAGGTGTTGAAGAATGGAATTTTACATCAAATACCGGAACAGAAATAATCGGCCGCGTGCATTACCCCCCCGATTTTAACTCTGAAAGAAGATATCCTTGCATTGTCTATTATTATGGGGGAACATCCCCTGTCAGCCGCAGTTTCGGCGGAAGATACCCGAAGAACCTGTGGGCGTCGAAGGGATATATTGTTTATGTTCTTCAACCCGCCGGAGCGACCGGTTTCGGGCAGGAATTCTCAACCGCACACGTCAATGACTGGGGCAGGGTCGTATCCGATCAGATAATAGAAGGCACGAAGCGGTTTCTAAAAGCTCATCCATTCGTAGATCCAACCAGAGTAGGATGTATCGGAGCTTCGTACGGGGGCTTTATGACCGAGCTCCTCGTAACAGAAACAGATATCTTCGCCGCGGCGATATCACACGCCGGTATCAGTTCGATATCCAGCTATTGGGGTGAAGGATACTGGGGATATGCCTATAACGCGGTGTCCGCCGCTGAGAGTTTTCCCTGGAACAACCGGGAGATCTATATCGACCAGAGCCCTCTCTTTTCCGCTGATAAGATAACTACTCCCCTGTTGCTCCTTCACGGAGAAAGCGACACAAATGTCCCAACCGGAGAAAGTGAACAGATGTACACCGCCCTGAAACTCCTGGGCAAAGAGGTGGAATATATACGCTTCGCGGGACAAAATCACTTTATCCTGGATTATCAGAAGAGAATCAAATGGTCGGACGCGATCCTGGCCTGGTTTGATAAATGGCTTAAAGAGCAGCCTCAGTGGTGGAACAATATGTACCCTCCTGTCGGTGGAAAGGATAAGAAAAGTGCAAAGGGCGAAACAGAACCTGTAAAACTCGGCCTGAAAATAGTAGAAGATAAAGATTGGGGTACATTTCTGGCTGGAGAAATTACCATAGAGGATATTCGCAAAAATATCCCCGAATGGGATACTGAATATTACGAATATGAACCCGACATGTCTTTGGTATATGAACTCGCTGAAGCCCTCACCGGTGATATCGGTATAACTTGTGTTCTGGGGACATGGTGTCCCGATTCAAGACGCATGGTTCCCAGACTCTGGAAAGTGCTGGAATTAGCCGGCTATCCCCTGTCAAAGATCAGGATGCTGGCTGTTACAAGCTCCAGGGCGAAAGAAAACAATAACATTACCGGAGAAATGCTGAGCTGGTCGGACTCGGTGAAGAAATCCTACGGCATCGAAGCTGTAGCCACAGTGATTCTTATGGAAAAAGATAAAGAAATCGGCAGAATCGTCGAAACGGTTCAGGAATCTATTGAAAGAGATTTATTAGATCTTCTAGAGGATTGAAATATTCCAGAGCGAACCCTCAATAAATTTGATAATATTTCAATCCTTTTCAGTTTGAGCTTCCCTGCTCGGTAGTTCAAGCCCGAGATTGTTCTTTTTATCCGAGGCCTTGAGAAGAAAAGAAAACAAAAGTCCCACAAACCCGAGAGAAGCAAACATTATCTGCATATACGTATAATCATTTCCGCCGGCTTTATCAACCAATAGCCCACCTACCCATGGAAATACAGTAAGTCCGATATTCTGCACCCATCCTATAAGACCGTATGCCGTACCCAGATACTTTTCCCGGATAATAATCGGAACTGCCGGCCATAAAGCCGCCGGAACCAGAGAGAAAGAGACACCCATAAGAAGGAACGGTACGGCAGGATGCACACTCGTCAACCCCAGCATCAGGTGAGCGGGAAAAAGAAGCAGAGAACCAATAATCATGATCAAGACCCTCCACCCCTTCTTATCCACAAGCAGTCCAAAAAGCGGAGTACAGAAAATGGTAGCCCATGTCGCCAGTGAGGTGTAGAACCCGCTTTTTGCCGCGCTCATTCCAAATTGGAGCTGAAGCAGCCTTGGCGCGTGAACGAGGAATGGAAACATTGCCGAATAAAATGTCACACAAAGAACGGATATAAACCAGAAAGAGGGACCGAACTTCAATACTTCACTGAGTTTGAACTTCTCTTCCTCTTCATACACTTTTGCCAATCTTTCTTCATTAATCCGCTCGAGATATATATAGACAAGAAAGGCGAGAAAAGAGAGAAACATTACTATTGTTCCGGCCCAGACAGACCATCGCCAGGAACCGAAATGATTCATGATTTGAGCCGAACTGTTCAGTGCGGCTATCGTGCCGAGACGGCAGATAACTATATTCATACCGAAAGCAAATCCGAGTTCCTTGCCCTTAAACCATTTAGCTATTACCTTATTTACAACCAGAATCACAGCTTCGGAACCAAACCCGAACACCATTCTTCCTATCAGCATCCATGTAAAAGACCTTCCGGCAGCAAGGGTTGTAATTAAAGAACCGACAACACAGAGGAGTCCAAATATAATTCCGGCTTTTTTGATTCCGGCTCTGTCAAGTATCACACCTGCCAAAACAACAAGAAAAAGTAGATTTGGAAGGGAATAGAATGTCGCCAGCAACCCGTAAGTTGAATTATCTATTCCCATCGAATCCTGTATGAAGTCGTTTATGGGACTGAAAAGATCATAAACATAGTATGAACCAAAAAGAATAATACTTATCACGCCGAGTATCACCCAGCGCAGCCATGCTCTTTCCTCTATCTCCGTCGCGATCATCCGGGGCACCTCTTTTGTTTCAACATTATGACATTCAATCAACAATGAATATAAGAAGATTATAAGCGCAAATTAAACCCGGGAACAAGAGAGGAAATACAAAATAATTAAAAAAAAGAATAGGAATTCTATTTGATATTATGTTAATATAATGGTGAAATAGGATTACTAAGGGGATCAGGACTATCTTCATAGAACAACAATCAGAGTTAGAGTAATAATACCCGCGGAGGTAAAAATGCTCAACAACTTAAAGGTTCTGCTGGTTGAGAATCACACGATTCTAAGGCAGGGTTTAAAAAGATTGCTCGAGGACGAAGAGATTGAAGTAGTCGGAGAAGCCGAAGATGGAAGAAGCGGAATGGAGCTGACCGATGAATTAAATCCGGATCTGGTTGTAATGGATATAAGTCTGCCCAAACTCGGAGGGATAGAAGCTACTCGTCAAATCACAAAATATCATCCGGATATAAAAGTTCTTATGCTGACTATTCATTCTGAAGAAAGTTATGTCTATAAAGCACTCGAAGCTGGAGCAAAAGGATATATTCTGAAAGAAACTGCCTCCGATGTCCTGATTGAAGCGATAGAAAAGGTTATGCGCGGAAATATATTTATATCCCCGTCACTTCCCGGGGATCTGTTGGATAACTATAATAAAATGGTCAAATCCGGCAAGAAAATAGATGAATTCAGAAGGCTGACAAACAGGGAGATGGAGATACTTCAATTGATAGCTGAAGGATATACAAGCAAAGAGATTGCCGAAAATCTATATATCAGCGTCAAGACTGTTGAAAATCACAGGGCAAATATAAAAAACAGGATAGATATTCATGATACTGCCGGACTTGTCAGATACGCGATAAAAATAGGTCTGATAGAATCCGATACTAAGAAAAAATAGTGTATTTCCCCTATAGACCTTCCAGTGTAAATCATGTATCATTTTTATGAATAAGCAGACGGGACCATTATAAAATTAGTAAAGTTAAATTGGGTTAATAGAAATTATCGGTAAAAATATCGGAGGTTGGATAAAAAAAGCCTCTAGAATAAATTTGAAACAGAGTATGCCGTTTGGATTCATTGGGAGGTCTTTTCCTTCCTACCATAAACCCCATCTCTTCCCCTAGGAGATGAGCCGCTTATTTGGAAAAGGCCTCCACCTGATTTCAGGTAACCTCCTACGCTCCGTTGAGAGTCCCTTAGGATCGCTTTTCATTTCTTACAGGAGTTGAGGTCAAACCCAAACGGCATTTTTTTATCTTCATACCTAAATTGAATAAGATTTCATGTGTTCCGCAGGCAATACTTCCACAAACACTCCCATTCTATTGGAAAGGAATAAGTTGACTGACTTTCATTCTCCCCTCAATCGCCATTGACATCCTCTTTATATTATCTTAGAGTAATTTCAGTTAAGGTATTCTCTTTTATTACATAAACAACCTTCATCTTTACCTACTTATGGGGGTTAAAACTTATTGATTGATAATCTCAGCTGGCGGGATAAAAGAATACAGATAAGATCAGATCTGGCCGATTGTTTTACAAAGAGAACCGGTATAGATAAAAAGGATTTTCTGAAACTATTCTTCAGCATAACCGCTCCTTATTCAATAGGCGATTTCAACAGTCAATACCTCGCGGGAGAAAAGCAACTCGATGAAATATTCGAGACTCTTGCCGCCAGGACGGGAGTTAACAGTGAAAAAATCAACTCCCATTATGACAGAGCGGAAACCTTCGTCCAATTCGGTGAACATCTTCTCAGATCCGGAGCCTACCAGAAAGGCGGAAAATAATTATGAGAAAAACCGCCATAAGCATTCTTATACTGGTATCTTTAGCTGCCGCGTTTTCAGATCTACCCGCGGCTGAGAAACCCGCTAAGGGAGTGCTATTTTTCGACCGGGGTCATTACTGGATCGAACTGACATTCTCTGATTCCAACGGACAAACAGATACTCCTGATAATCCCGATCCTTCAGATTTTACAATACTGGATCTGAGCAGCTATGAATCCATTGGTTTTACTCCATCAAAAGTAAAAATCGATTATGACAGGAATACGGTGATCCTTTCATCCGGGAAACTCAAAGGAAAAAAATGCTACAGAGTGACTTACAGAATAAATAGGAGTGATCACATAGTCTTTGACCTTATATGCGACCCGTTCTACTTTAACGCGGCAGAAGGAAAATGCCCTTGCAAATCTTTCTTCGCTCTCCATGTAGCTCCCGCGTTTTCGAAGAGCGGAAATCTTTACAATCTTAACCGTTTCAGTTACGGATATGAGCTTTCTGAAAACAGAGAAACCTCGGAAATAGATATACAGCCGCGTTTCAAAATAAAGAAATGGGAACTGTGCCCATCTCTAAATTGGGACAAAGTTACATATCACCCAGCGGATGACCCTCATCTCTCGGGGCGACGAACCTTCGATATTAAATTATCACGTTCTGCATGGGTAAAGGAATTAAGGTATTCACTACTGATATACTATACCCGTAAACGTATAACCTCGGAGAAGAAAAGCGCCGAGATACCATCATTTTCTCAGAGTTTTTCGGCCGAAGGCACAGTCCGTCTTGATTACTTTTTTGATGATTATAATAAATTCTGTTACAGCGTTTTCAAAGGCGTGGACCTGAGTTTCGGGTATTCGTGGCACGAAACAGGAGGTGAACCAAATTCCGGCAGCATTACACCTTTTTTGAAAACGCGTTTTACATGGACATTGCTTTACGCATTACAGTTTTCCTATTCACTGGAATCTTCTTTTCCTTCATTTGAGAATAATAACTTCGAAGAGTTTCATAAGATTAGAATAAGGCTTCTTCTGCGGGAACTCCTTCCAGCTCAGGAAAGAAAGTCATATCATCCGGACCTTGAACTGGTTTTTGACACAGGTAAAAGATCTCCATTATTCATACAGGAGAAAAAAGCCTCACTCGGCTTTACATTCGATCTCTTTCCATGGTAGGTTAATCTACCGGGGACAGGTTATTTTGAAACACGTATCACGCATCTTCTGGTCCTGGGGCCGTCAAATTCACAGAAGAATATCGCCTGCCACGTACCCAATAACGGCTTGGAATCCTTGATAATTAGAAACTCAGAGGGGCCGACGCAGGAAGATTTTATGTGTGAATCGGAATTTCCTTCCGCGTGTTTGTAATCCCAGCCGGCTGGAACAATCCTCGAGAGCGACCCTGAAATATCCACCGCCACATCAGGATCCGCCTTTTCATTTATAGTAACAGCGGCAGTTGTATGAGGAACAAAAATATGACATAGTCCCTCTTTTATTTCACTCTCACTTATTACAGCATTGATCTGAGCCGTAATATCCTGCAGCTCGTTCCGCCTGTTTGTTCTTATTCGAATTTCTTTGATCATACAGTTCCCTCCCTTTCTAAGAATGGCATTTACTACCGCCTTGACGATAATTGTAAACGATAATCCAGATAATCAAAACACTAAAAAAGGCTGGTATTCATAACTAATTTAATATATAATTAACATTGATGAATTGTTTCTCTTAAAAAGAGGGCTCAAGGAGAATTTCTTAAGGGATAAATACCATTGCCGATGAAATGTAGTTAAAGTTCGTTTTTTAGCCTTTTCTTTTCTGGAAATCTGGGGAACGACATAGGCCCAAGCTCGAGCTTCCGCCCCCTGACGGCTTCATGGATCATGTTGCCTTGAATTTCACTGCACTGGTTAAACGAAGCGAGGTGAATCGAAAACATTCGTTTGTAGTATATTTAATCATACTACATAAATTAATTCACTAAGCAGCAAATCGACGATAAAGAAAGGAACTGAAACAATGGCAAAGAATATTTATGTGGGAAATCTTCCGTTTTCAACCGGCAATGATGACCTTAAAGAACTTTTCGCTGAATTTGGAGAAGTAACTTCGGCAAAAGTTATCAGGGATAAGTTTACCGACCGTTCAAGGGGTTTCGGATTCGTAGAAATGGAAAATGATGAAGAAGCAGAGAAGGCAATAGCTGAATTGAACGGCAAAGAACTTGATGGAAGAGCACTGAAGATCGATGAAGCAAAACCCCGCAGAGACAGCGGCAGATAATAAAACAAAGAAAATCGATTAGATTCCGCAGCATAAAAAGAAAAGGCGGGGAATATATTTCCCCGCTTTTCTATCACTGTATTCAATCAATTCTCTTACCTGTTGCCGGGGAGTATAACAATTCAGAGCCCGGCAGGTTTATAAAAACGGGGCCGACGAGACTCGAACTCGCGACCTCCGGCGTGACAGGCCGGCGTTCTAACCAAACTGAACTACGACCCCATTTAAATAATCCTCTATTATAGATATTCCGTATGTTCCAAAGAAGAACCGGTTTAGGCTGATCCTTCTCCCTATTTATAATACAGCAAATGCTTAAAGTCAATTGAAAACCTCTCTAATTCGATTCAAAATCTCCGTCTCCATATAAGATTCTGTTAACAATTGTTGAAGCGGCGGTGAAAATCCCGCGTGTAACAATAACCGTCTTATCATCGGATAAAAGGTCAGCCGCGTAAGGCCAGTCTGAAACAACCACAATATCTGACCCTGAGCTGACAGCCTTTATGATATCTTCAGAGACCGGTTTCCTGCAAAGTAAGAAGAGAACTTTATTGTTGCTCCTTTCCTCTACGTTATAACTAAGCTTGAAAAAAGACCCCTTTTGGCCATCCGGTAAATACGGAATGTCAACTTTCACGAGATCATCTTCTAAAGGCACTATTTTTAACCGTTCGACAGCTTCTCTGACTCCGCTAAGCTCGTTATCCCGCGGGGGATCTGACTCCAGGGCTCCTTTCAAAAGATCTAAAATAAATAATTTTACTGCTGAACCTGAAAAATCACTTCTTTCGCCGAAGAAAGTGCAGGCGACCGGATATTCTGAGCTTAAGGGCAGAAGAGAGCCCGGGTCACGCGTTACGCGCACAGAATCTTCAGCGATTGCTAGGTACGCTGAAGGCCTGCAATCCAACGCGTGGCTCCTTCCTGTTCCAGCAAATAAATCTAAAGAACCTGTTTCAGAGGAAAGGGGCCGGATCCCGGGAGCAAAATCAATAAATCTTTTCCTGAGTTTTATAATCCTTGGCGCGGCCTCAGAATGCATCTTTCTAAAAGAACCGCCCGCAAAGGTATCTTCAAGAGAATATCCCGCGGGCAGATTCTCTATTTCCTCATGAATTTCACAAACCGGCCTTGAAAATAGAAGAATGTCATTTCCGGCAGTCAAAGCCTGACCGGCCAAACTACTTAAATCTCTCCGATCATCATCGCCTGCCGGCAGCAGTGAAGCCCCGCTCATCTCTAGGGCGTCAGTAATGATTACCCCTTCAAAGGAAAGCTCCTCCCTGAGCATATATCTTACGGCTGCCGGGTCCATCGAAGCCGGCAGAACGCGGTCCCGCGGTTTAATATGGGCCGTCATAATCATATCCGCGCCGGCTTCAATACCGGATATAAACGGCAGGATTTCTCTCTCCTTAAATTCATCCAGCGCAATAGGTACAACCGGAAGTGTAATATGAGAATCTTCAGAGGTTAAGCCGTGTCCCGGGAAATGCTTCAGACATGTCAGAAGACCTTCTTTTCTGTAGGTTTCTACAGCTAGAGAGACAAGTTCTGAAACCTCCCCGCATTCGCTCCCGAATGATCTTGTGCCAATAACAGGGTTTAGATGATTTGAATTGATATCAGCGAGCGGAGAAAGAATGACATTAATCCCGCATGATTTTACCAACCGGGCTGTTTCCCTGTAAAGATCTCTTCTCTTCTTTACACTTCCCGCTTCTGCCACAGCCATCTGTGAGGGGGGAACTCCAAGAGCGGAGGCCAGTACCGATATCCGTCCTCCTTCATGGTCTGCCATTATCAAAGGAGCAAGACCTGAAGATTCAATAATTATATCCCTCAATTCCAGAACAAGCTCGCGCAGTTGTCCGGCATTCTCAATATTTCTCTCAAAAAGGATTATTCCTGAAGGGGGATATTGCCTTAGCAGTTTTTTCTCCGCGCCGGAAAGCCGCGGCCCCTCAACCCCCACTGTTAATAACTGGAAAAGATCCCTGTAATCATCCTCACAACGAAACATCTGTTTCCTCTTGGGAATTGTATCTTGATTATTCAATAAATCTTTTCTACTTCAACGCCCGGATAATAATGTGAAATGATCTCCTCGGCACTGTAACCCAGTTTCGCCATTTTTATCGCGCCCGTCTGACACATCCCCACGCCGTGTCCATTTCCACCTCCGAGTATCTCTGCCAGAACAACCCTTCCCCTTTCCTTACTGACATTTAATTTAAATAATGTACTTTTTAATATAGCGCCACTTGGGGATTCAGGCCTTAGAACCCAGCGGATACGGTCACCGTAAATACGGTATCTGTCTCTGTCAGTTATAATATCAATATATTTTATTCTGCCGTCGGGAGCAAAACCTCCGGTCCTGAGATCAACTATTTTTCTGAAGGGAATTATTTTCCTGTCCACCTCTTTCTCAAGGGTACGGCTGAGTATCCTCTCTAATTTATCTCCCCGCCAGCTTACCCTCCACCGGAAATGGGAAGATTGGCGGCAGAAAGATCTTTCACTTTCATTCGAACGCCCGTCTCTCACTCCGTAAAGGTATGGAAAATCTTCTTTCCACGGCCAGGCGAATCTGATATCCGCGGTGTGCCCTCCACAACAGGAAGAATAATAGGCCTTGATCGGTTTACCATTCCATACAGCCGCTAAACCGGCAGTCTCCTCGACGGCCCTGTTTGCCCTTGAAGTCTCCCCCCCCATACCTCTGTAGACCTGATCCATGATAGTTGCTTTCAGGTCGTGATCTTTCTCTTTCGTTTTATTCAGCTTACTTAAAGCGTAAGACCGCGATGCTACAGCTTGCGCCCTGAAGGCCTCATAAGCTTCTTCTCCCAGATAACCTATTTCTGCCGGCAGGACCCCTTTGAGATAATTATCAACTCCTATAATATTTATTACTGAAAATTCTTTGCCTCCCCGGCTGTCTATCCTCAAACTTCCCCTGTAAGCATTTCCGTTAACAAGGATTTTCCCTTCCCGGGAACTGACAATGAATTTTTCCGCGGAAGCTGTAACAGCGCCTTTCCTTATCAGCCGGATATACCCTCTGCCGCCTCTAAAGGTGTAAATCTCCCCTTCACCTTTAAATTTTTTTATTACTCTTCCAGCCCCGCTGATTGCCGAAAAGCGCAATCCTTTCGAGTTGATCCTGACCTTATCTGTGCTTTTTATTATGAGAACCCGCACGAGCGGTGACTCGGAAATAACCGGTTCAACTACCTTTTCAGGCCTGTATCTGATCTGATCTCTGGCGCATGACTCAAAAAGTAAAACCGAAAAAATGACAAACAGAAGGCTGCCCTTTAAGAATATCTTCATCTATAGCTTCCTCTTGAATTTTATTAAGGATTGCCTGGAAATTACAAATCTCTGTATTAATAAGGAAAGAAGAACTTGCCGTTCAGTACAGTCTTCCCTTTTCCTCCATCCATTCCCACTCCTCTGGAAATATTAACCCCGCTTGAATCCTCTCCTGAATCACCGCCCCCTCTCACGGAAGCTCCAACTTTCTCATAGTAGAGGGCTTCATTCGCAAGAAGAGCTACTCCTACCGCTTCACGGGCGTCTATATCCAACTCCAGTTTATCTATCATTTCAGTAACAAGCTCTTTTAGAATCGCCTCACCAACAGGCAGGGATTCACCCTTTCCTTCAATATCTATCGCGAAATGGCTGGCAACAATTCTATCTATTATACCGCTGAAAGCTGTAAGGTCGTTTGGGAACAGATCACCGGCTATTTCCATACATTTCAATCCAACAAGATTAACCTCTTTTCTTTCCAGACCAGCTTCATCGAGGAGCTCCCTGTATAAAGAGGCAAGATTATGTAAAACCAGGAAATTGATACCAGCTTTCTCTTCAGCGTCAATCTCACCCCCACCCGCGACATTCAAAAGCATTTTCTGAAGGTCCCCGGGGAAAGAACGCTTTGTGTAATATATAAGGTTCAATACTGTGCTGTCTCCGTGACCCTTGACTTCAGCCGCTACGGCGGCGAGACGCTCCGGAATACTTCCCGTCTCAATCCCCACAATGACCTTGGAATTAAATTCCCTGATTTTATTAATATTATCCATTAGCCGGACCTCCAAAGAGATAGTAACTACTAACTGATATTATCCGATTATTTCCCATATTGTTCAAGAAAGAATTTCTTAGGGGTAGGATATATTTATTCCATCTTTACAATTTTATCTTTTCTGGATACCGATTTGCCCGATTTTTTAATCGTAACAACATACACATAAGTTCCGTTGGCAACCCTGTTGCCCGCCCTGTCGGTCCCATCCCAGTAAACAGAAGAATTAGAGGCACCGGAAAGCCTCTCAGGGGGAATATCCAGTCTTTCCATCAATATCCCGCTTACATTATATATTTCTATCATACCGCTGTCGGCGGAACCGTTTATAAGAAAAGTGATATTAGTTCCGGAAGAAAACGGGTTGGGGAAATTGAAAGTCTCCACCGCCAATTCACCTCCGGAAACCGTAAACAGATAATTTTTGGAAAACTCCCCGGACACTACTGTAATAGAATGGTTCCCTCCGGCAAACGACACATTAAAATCCCCGGTCCATAACGTTGAATCCTCTCCGGTCTCGTCCCAGTCAATATCATTATATTCAGAGTCATCCAGACGCACTTTGGGAGGGTTGTCCACTGAAACAGGGAAATCAACTTTCAGTCTGAAATAGCCCTCGCTCGGAGCCTCCGCGGCTGGAAGCACCTCTACTTCAGTCCCGTTTCGAAGATAATAAAGCTTTAAAACTGTCCCTATAAAAAAGTCTCTGCGTCCGGCTTCACCCCCCCCGGGTGAGAGAACTCTGAAAACGACCGATTGATCCTCCAGGCCGACAGGAAAACCCTCAAGTCTGGCATCGTAGGATCTGGCGTAGGTCAGAGAACTGTCTTCAAGCGGAGTAACAATAAGACTATCTGTCCAGTCAGCGCCTTCAACGGTCAGTTCGACCCCCCCCAGAGCCGTGAGATCTCTCGAGGTAAAACGAAAATTCCACCTATTGCCGGGATTTACCGGATTAAGAGTATCCCCGTCCACCTCTTTCCATCCTTCCCCGTAATCAATTTCCAGATTCATAAGAGGCGGGCCGGAATCAATGTTCATCATCGGATCACCAAATAGAACGTGCCTGTTGGTCTGTTCCAGGCCGTAGGATGTTCTGTTTATATGCGCTATTTCCGAAGCCGTCACAAGCTCGCCGAGTATCCATCTGGCGCGCGAATCTTCATTTAAAGGCGGGACCGTGTCTGTGGGCGGATCAGAAAACACAATATCAAAAATATTCTCGCATAACTCGTTATTTTTTCTCAAATCCTCATAGGCTGTACTCGCGTAAGCCGCGGCCGCTCCCGACGTGACCTTAAGGATCATCTGTTCACTTATGCAGTCACCGCCGGGCCCGCTGACTCCCGATTGATTATACTCCTTAAGAAGGGCAAATTCACTTATATGGCAGCCCATCCCTAAAAATATACTGTTCTTATAACTGTATAGATCATTTACGTCTCTGTACCCACTGAACATCGAGAAACCCGATTCTGTAGTTAAATTATCTCTTCTGGCGTGTCCCTGGAAGGCAAAAAACAGACTGCCCTCGTTAAGGCGGTCGATAAGATATGGAGTGAAATATTTTCTTGTTGAATCTATCGCGGTTCCGCGGTCAGTAATATCCTCTGTCCATTTGGAAAGATAGAGTTTCTCGACATTTACCCCTCCAGGAAAGGCCCTCTCTATTCCATCTGATACAGAATCCATACTCGAAGCAAACGCCTCTTCGCTGGGTCTGTACTCATAAGAACCTATAGGCCCCGACCTGGCGTCATCCGCGAATAGGATGACTCGCTTTCTCCAAGCATTCTCCGGCGCAGGCGGGTTTTCATACCTCTTCAGTTTTGAGAATACACCGGCCGCTTCGATGTCACTCCCCACGGGGAGCCGTCCTACAAAAACGTCGGGATACGCTACAGCGGGCATTGTTATATCAGTTGCCCCTCCTGACAGGGCGTCAATTACCTCCTCTTGCTCTCTTATTATTCCGCCGCCGACAGGCGCGGCTCCCTCATCGAGAAAAGAATAATATTTATCGGTCGCGATAACTTCATCCTGATAACCGGGGGAATCCATACGCATAGAAAATGTATAAGAAGGAACATAGTCCGGGGGACTTCCCCGGGTATCAGAAGGTTCTCCAAGATAGAGGCGTTTATGATCCTCGCTCGCGTCTCCGACCAGCATAACGAACTCTACTCCCCAATGGATAAATCCGTACTTTATGAACCTCTTAAGAGCCGTACACGAGGGGAGACCTCCATTAAATTCATCGTATATGTCCTGAACATCGGCAGTCAGTATCCTGTATCCCTGATCTTCTCTCCACTGGACATAACTGGTAAGGGCTGAACTGAAAGGAGGAAGAAAATCAGCGTGAGATATTACGAGTGTGTTAAAAGGTCCTGTCTCACCCCTGAGAGATGAGGGACTGTCAAGATTAATCGACTCTTCCGGAATGAGCTTGCCGCCGTTTTCCCCGAGAGCGATATAACTTCTGTCAATATCCGATAGAAGCTCAAGAGAGAGTGTGTATTTACCATCACCGCCGGGACCGCTGAAAAGACCGGTCCCCAGCGTATCGAAAGTGGGGTTTGATTCATCTGTTATATCTATCAGGTAACCGCTGGAAGAATCGAACCCCTCTATTTCAACAGATTTAGTCCCTCCGTTCCCCGGCAAATTAAACTGAAGCATATCTTCCGCGGCTATAAATCCTGCCGGATATTCAACGGAGAAATCGTTAACCATACAACCGTATTCCTTATTGTACTCTACAATCAGCTGATTACCTCCATCTACAAGCAAACTCGAAGGTATAGACTCAAAGATAAAGGTCTCCTGGTTGTTATCTATGATGTCTCCGCTTCCAATCAGAGCGGTATGAGATGAATTACTTATCTTGAAATCCAATAATTTGATCCCGTTAGTTTCATACCCCCTCATTCTCGCGGTTAGCCTGAAAGTTCCGTTATCATGCGGATGACTGCAGTAAAACGGAACTGTAATATTGTTTAGTCCCGGTCCAGCTACAAAATAAAAATCCTCGGTTCCCGCTTTTATATGCTTCTGATAATATGTATCCTTCCTTACATTTATTTCTGAATTAAAGTACGGTTCCGGGGGGCCGGAAGCTGGCGACAGGCCACCTCCGCCTGTCATAGTCACGCCGGCCACACCTTCCCTGAGCCACACAAGATGTGTATCGGTAAAGGCGGCATCAATGTCTCCGGCGGCAGAATCATCCCGAATTCCTCTCGCGTGGAAAATAAGTTTATCGTCCGCCTCGAAATAATTTTCAGAAGACTCTTCCCCCTTGATAATTCTTGTCGGTATATCAACTTCTCGTGTTAAATCGGGTTCAGACTCATCATAGTAATATCTTTTCAAAGCAAACTGATTGGAAGTGAAGGGCCCTCCTCCAGCCGCGTCAACGAGCCTGTCAGCTTCTAAAATGTACAAACCCGTTTCGGGTATATAAAGCTTAACGGCTCTCCCGTCGCCTGGAGGCAGATTCTGTATCTTTATCCTTTCCGGCTCTTTCGCGAAGAGTACCGCGTCAGCGGGATTTATCAATACCCTTTCATAGATATCACTCCTGGCTTTAGACCAGCTTGTCTTTTGAGGCCCGTTAAAATCTGATGATCCGCTTTCATTACTGAAATTAACCTTTATCAGTATTTTCCTCGCTATCGAGTAGCCCCCCTCTCTTTTTTCCACGGGACATACTCTCACCGGCAGAACTCTCACTCGCCCGAGAAACTCTTCCCGGCAGGCTGACACTACAGGAAGAAAACCCTTCTTCTCCCACGGATCCCGCTTGGGAAGATAGATCTCTGTTATATTCGTATTCTCTTTCCCCTTTACAAGACGGCTTCCCATCTTCCTCGCGAGCTTTATGTCGCCGAGTTCATCCCTTTCTAATACAGCGGCGCTGAGAGAGATATCATCACTTTCCGGGACGGCTATATTGAATATCCTCCCCGGAACTTCAATCGCGCCCGGCGGGGAAAATGTTCCGAATCCATCCAGTCTGATCCTGACCCTTCCATCCCCACCGGTGATGATATCCGGTTTACTAATCACAATTTCAAATGAGATTGTTTTATCAGCTCTTTTAACATTCTCCACACCGCCTTGAATCTGACTCGCTGTTAATGAAAGAATTAATATCGAGGCAATAAATAAACCCGGGAACTTTAGAAGTTTGCATATAGATTTTTCAGGTTTCAAGAGAACTTCCTCTACTTAGCGCTTTAAATAAATTATAAACAGGGGGACGGTTAATCGAAATAAACATCTTTTATAATTGTAACTTAAATATTATTACAAATCAAGATAAATAAGCTTTTCCCTTTTTTCCGGTTCTTTCTATATCCTCTTAAATATAATTAATGAAATTCTGATTAAAACAGGAATAGACATTTTGTTACCGTACGGTCAGCATGAGCTTGGAACAAAAAAAGGGAATCCGCCTCAGCGGATTCCCTTAAAATCAGATTATATCACTTTCCGTCAGCGATATACCTGCTTTTGCAAAGCTTGCTTACTTATACATCGACTTTACAGCACCCCAGCTTGATTCTTTTGTGCCTACACCACCCATATTAATACCAAATGTTGTGAGCAGGTCTGCAGGATGCTCCACCGTTGCGCAGTCCGCATAAATTGATGCTCCTGTATCTGGGTCGTCCATCATCTCAATTGTACCAGGAGCTCCCATATACATCATTTCAATATCAGCAACCATATTCCAGCCTTCTCCATAGCAGTCAACTCCGGCTACTGTCCAACCTGCTGGATCAAACGGACCAGAACCAATAACCATAGTGGCGGGATCTGTAAAAGTTACATTCATTTTGAAATCACCATTCGACTTCACAAGCTTGAATTCCCAACTTACGAAACCAGTTTCTGCAGTCCTAACATGACCCCAAACATAGACGTGATAAAAGTTCTGAAATGCTAAACCTTCAACTGAAACATTGGCATCAGTATGATCAGTTGTTGAGTTGAATAGCCCGAAACCTACATCAGCGGATGAGGCAGTGCCACTCATAAGAAGTAGAGCTACTGCAAATATTATAAGTTTCTTCATCTTTTACTTCTCCTTGCTTTAGAAGATATAACTTCTAATTTATCCTGGGTTCTAACTACTCTCAAATCAACTGGCTCAGTGGCTGGATGATTCTCCCCATCCAGCCACACACAAGCCGTTGTCTATATTACTTATACATAGACTTGACAGCTCCCCAGCTTGATTCATTTGTGCCTACGACATCCATATTTACGCCAAAATCACCAATTATACTTAATGGCACCTCTTCGTTAGCACAGTTTGTATTTACTGGAAACTGCTCTAGATTCCACGGCATCATTTCAATTGTATGAGCGCCGCCACCTGCGTACATCATTTCTAACGTACAAACATGATTCCAGCCGTACCAGCAGGAGTTTGGGTTCACTACAGCCCAGCCCTCATAATCAAATGGACTACCTATTTTCCACGCTCCCGTATCGACGTACGTTGTTGAGAGTAACACGTCATCTGAATTCTTGACCATCTTCATTTCCCAGTCTTTGAATCCCTCATCCCAGTCAGCATTTACCATCAGATAGACATGATAAACCTCATTCGGCTCGACAGTTACTCTACTGTCTTCAGAGCCGTCATGGCTGGTGGTGTTTTTGAACATTCCCATGTAGCTTCCAGCTGAAGCTGATCCAACTGCAAGGAATGTGGTTAACACCACGAACAATAATAACTTTTTCATTTTTATCCAACTCCTTCAAGTTAACTGCAATTCTAAGATGTTCTTAATTGAAGGTCATAACTTTACTACTACTGGCACTCGTGATTATAATGGGCCACAAATGTTGAAAAATCAGACAGAGTTACGCTGCCATCCCAGTTGAAGTCTACACAATCCTCGGTGCCGCCGTAACAAGGAACGAAAGTGGAAAAATCAGATAAACCAACGCTTCCATCAGCGTTTATATCCGGACTCTTAACTTCCATATTTAAGCAAATCGGAGCTGTGCATTCGGGCGCTTCCAGAATCGTGTTATTCTGGATTGCGACATAGACTCCACCTGACGTAATACAACCGCCTCCCGATACAGCATCGGAAATTGTGGTTTCACCATTTTCATTTGTCATCGAATCAGCAGTTACCGCACCAGCGCAGAGATAAAGAGCCTGAGCGCCGTCACAGGCGTCAAGCCAGTAATCTGACACAGGTATGCTTGGAATGCCGTTTCCGCCTGCATCCCTAACAACAACATTAATATGAAAACCGGCGTCATCACCCATATCATCCATATCGCCAGAGGGACATATCAATAAGTGAGCTGGTGTGGTACTAAGTGAAACAACACTCTCACAGTCATCAATCTGGCCGGCTGATAAGGATGTCGCGAATACCAGCAACAAAGCGAAAAGTAATACTTTTCCTTTGATCATCTTTCTAACCTCCTAAACCAAAAAGGTTTGGGACCTCTTTTATCTACACGGAAAGAGGTGCCTCCTTACACCATCTTTTTGACTCCGCGCCTCTCGTTGAAGTTCCTTCGAATTTACTTACTCGACAATTTAAATAGTAGCACAAAACCGCCTTTTATGTCAACCCTAAATATAGTCTTAAAATAAATATATTTGCCTCGTATGGAAACGACAAGGGGCCATAATAATCAGTTCCCGGACTTTATCGACAGTTTATCTATCAGAGTATACGCGGCCGGTATGACAAAAAGTGTAAACAGAGCGGCAACGAGGACTCCCCCTATAAGAACAACAGCCATGGGCGTCCGGTATTCGGCTCCGGCTCCTCCTACCGCCTGTGGAATCATACCTACGGCGATAGCAAGATTAGCTATAATAATCGGCCTCAGTCTTGTAGTGCTTCCAGCCAGAAGCGCCTCATCTCTTTGAACCCCCTTCTTACGCAAACTGGATGTGTAATCCAGAATCAGGATGGCATTATTTACAACTATACCCACAAGCATCACAACAGCCATAAGTGACATAATATTTATAGTCTGTCCTGAAAAGAAAAGGGCCGACCCGACACCGATTAAACCGAGAGGCAAGGTGATCATAACTGTAAAGGGATGAACAAAGCTTTCGAGAATCGCCGCCATTACAATATAGACGAGGATAATCGCCAGAACCAGGGCTTCGAAAATAGCCTCGAAAGATTCATCCTGAATTTCAGCGTTACCTCCGTACTGAACGGTAACACCGCCTGGAAGATCCAGATCTGCCAGCCTTGAGTCTATCTTCGCGCGCGCTTCACTGAGAGAGCCGGAAGCTATATTCGCAGTTATCTCTATCATACGTCTTTTATCTCTGTGAAGTATCGCCGCATCTCCGCTCATTTTCCGGAAACTTCCCAGATCGGAGAGAGGAACGGCTGAGCCGCCGGGAGAAACCACGGGAAAGTCTTCGAGATCAGCAGTGAGTGTTCTCTTCTCTTTTCCCATACGCACAACAATATCGAATTCCTCTCCCTTTTCTCTGTACACTCCCGCCTCAGTACCTTCGTAAGCAGTTCTTAAAGTTCTCGCAAGAGCAGCGGATGTTATGCCGCGTTCCGCCAGCTGGGCTCTCAAGGGTGAAACGGCAATCTCCGGTTTACCCTCCTCCCTGCTGGTCTGTACTTCAACAAGACCCTCGATTGAATTTAATATATCAAAAACCTCAGATCCCGCCCTGCTGAGCTTTTCACTGTCAGAGGAAAGCACCTGCATAACCAGGTCCGCCCCTCCGGGACCGCTTCCTTCACCGCTCGATGAGAGGCTGATCTCGGCGTCCGGGATATCCGCGATCCTTGATCTCATAACGCCCATAAGCTCCCGGGCCGATCTTTCTCTCTCTTCTCCCTTTACCAGCTGAACAACTATATAGGCGTCTTCTACACCCCTCTGACCGCCCCCCGCCTTGATCATAACCCCTTGAACTTCAGGAAACTCAAGCATCCTTTTCTCAATTCTTCCGGTCAGTTCCGCTGTTCTTTCCAGGCTGGTTCCAGCCGGGAGCTCCATCCTGACCGTTACCATATTCTGATCTATCGGGGGCATGAATTCGCCGCCTATAAATGTGAAAAGATAAATGGCAAAGGCCAAAAGCGCTAAAGTGCCGAGCGAGAGCCAGCCCCGGTGAGCCAGAACACCTGAAAGAATTCCGCGGTATCCGGCGGACAGCCTTTCGTAGAAGTGATCCCATTTCCGCCCGACACGCAGGGCAAATGTTAAATTCTCCTCTTTCACAACCGTTTTCTTGGGCCTGAGAAGCCTTGCAGCCAGCATGGGGACCATCGTAAAACAGATCACAAGGGAGAATATCGTGGCATATACAACCGTCATTCCGAACTGAAGAAAAACACGTCCTATAATCCCGCTCATAAAGGCTATCGGAGTGAACACTACTATATTTGTCAGGGTGGAGGCCAGAACCGCTATAGCCACCTCAGCCGTCCCCTTCTCGGCCGCTTCATAAGGATCCATTCCGTCATGAACAAAACGTGTTATATTCTCAATAACTACAATCGAATTTGTTACGAGAACACCCACTGACACCCCGAGAGCGAGAAGCGACATTACATTTACCGTGAACCCCGAAGATTCAATTAAAAGAAATGTGGCTATGACCGAAACCGGCATCGATACCACCGCGATAAGTGTCTGTCTCCAGTTATGAAGGAATATGAAGAGCAGGATGGAAGTAAGAAGAATCCCGAGCATTATATTTTTAAGCACATCCTGTACGGCGTCGGATACAAAAAGAGAAAGGTCATTTGTTATATGCACATTGACATCCGGCGGTAATTCAGGTTTTATTTCCTCAACAGCTTCCCGTACATCTCCGCCGATCTTTACAGTATTACCGTCAGACCTCTTATTTATAGAAAGTCCTATTACGGGCTGACCGTTGTATGAGGAAAATTCTCTCGCTTCCTCGGTCGTATCTTTGATATCGGCTACTTCCGAGAGCGGTATCGACCCGCCCGAGGGAAGAGGAACCCTGAATTCAGCGAGCTCCGCCGGGCTCTCAGCCTCTCCCGTCAATCTTATACTTGTTTCGTTCGCCCCCCTTGTGATACGTCCCAGAGGAGCATTGAGATTGTATGAGGCAACAACACCCAGAATATCCAGAATACTGAGACCGTAAGCCTTAACTCTTTCCGGCTCTACAACCACACGGATTTCACGCTGCCGCTTTCCGGTTATCCCGACATCCGCTACTCCGCCGATTCGGCTCAGGCGTTCTTTTACGACATTGTCGGCGATATCATAAAGTTCGGCCAGATCACGGGGGCCTGAGACGGCAAGTTCCATTACAGGCGTTGAAGCAATATCAAATTTACTGATAACCGATTCCTCGGCATCCTCGGGCAGCTGAGGCTGTATCGCGTCGACCTTGTCCTTAACATCAATAGCGTTCATATCAACGTCGGTCTCGAGGTCGAATTCAATTATGACCCGCGAGAGATTTTCCATTGAAGTTGAAGTCAGGTTATCAACGTTGGCTATCGTGGAAACCTCATCTTCGATCTTCTTTGTGATTTCACTTTCAACATCAGAGGGAGAAGCTCCGGGATATACGGTGGTAACAACTACAACCGGGACATCGATTCTCGGCATAAGCTCAACAGCGAGACGCTGATAGGAATAGAACCCCAATACGGTGAGAAGGAGAAGCACCATAGTTGTAAGCACAGGTCTACGGACAAAAACTCTTATAATATTCATACTTATCCATCCTCTCCGCCGCGCACTATTTTCACGCGATCTTCGTCATCGAGATCGCTCTGGCCGAAAATAACGACAGTTTCACCCTCTGTTATACCGGAAGTGATCTCCACCGCTTTAGAAGTTATAACACCGACTTCAACTTTCCTCAGCCCCGCTCTGGCATCATCGTCAGCGCTTTTCTCAACTACAAAAACGGCATATCCATCATCACCCTCTATAAGGCACTCGGCGGGTATATTCAGTATATCTCTCTTATCAACTGTCTGAACTTCAATAGAGACAAGCAACCCGGGAATAAGCCTTCCCGAGGGATTAGGGAATACGGCCTCCCCGCCGACGAGATGGGTTCGCGGATCAGCGGAGAGATCGAGTTTCGTCAACTCCCCTTCAATACGATCTTTATTATAGTTTGATTTCCAGACCGCCTTCTGTCCTTTTTCAAGTGACTCGGCCTGCCGGCTTCCCGCTTTGAACGTAACTCTGACGCTGTCGGTTCTGGCGATCCAGGCCAGAACCTTCCCCGATACAGCCATCTCGGCTTTTCTCACGTTAATACTCGTAATTATTCCCGGATTAGAGGCAACGAGCCCCACACTGGAAGCGGCGTTCTCAAAATCAGACCTTGCCACTTCCAATGAAGTTTGAACCTTTTCCAGCTCTCGTTTCGAAACAGCCCCTTCATTATACAGGGCTTCCATCCTTTCAGCTTCACTCAAGGCATTTTCGTAAACGGCTTTGGACCTCTTATAGGAGTGCAGCATCGGGTTGGGAGCATCCCTGTCCAGTCGAATTACAAGCTCTCCCGCCTTTACCCTTTCATTCTCCTTTTTTAACACCTCTACAACCTCAAGTGTGTTTGTAGAAACAATCGGATATTGAAGCATACCTTCAACCGTTCCTGTCAGCGTGCTCCAAACTTCAACAGCCCCCCTCCCGGCGGTTATAACCTCTACGGGCATTCCTTCTTCTTCCTGTATAAAAGAAATCCCGGAAGGCTCTTCATCAGCACTGAGAGTCCAGAATCTATAGGCAAAAAGTGCTATTACCACCACACCTGCGAGAACGATAATAAAGATCTTCTTCTTTCCCTTTGAGTCAGTCATCTGCTATCTCCTTTTTGTCTATTTTGCATGAACTCTGGAGTAACTTTCCTGCCTACAGAAAGTTCCAGCAATGCTTCCGCGATGTTACAGGAATAAAGCGCTTCGGCGAGCTGAGCCCTTGCCCTTGTCATAGCCAATTCGGAATCCAGTCTTTCCAGCAAAGTTGCCATTCCATTCTCGAGCCGCAGAAGAGCTATGCGGTGGGCTTTCTCTGAGAGTTTCACCGCTTCTCTGCATCCCTCGAGAGAACTTCGCGCGCTCTCGAGTCCCAGCCGGGCGTTACGGACGGCCGTTTCCTTATCTCTGACAGTTCTTTCAAGTTCAAGCTCCGATACACGAAGCTTCGCCCGGGCTTTCTTTATCTCCCCTTTTGTTCTGAATCCGTCGAATATCGGAATACTG
>CAZKNG010000021.1:0-32584 GCA_964554125.1 uncultured bacterium
TGGCAAAATTAGCTGGCGGAGTAGCAGTTATCCATGTAGGTGCCGCTACCGAGATTGAGATGAAAGAGAAGAAAGCAAGGGTCGAAGACGCTCTTTCAGCTACTAGAGCCGCGGTTGAGGAAGGTATAGTCCCCGGTGGAGGCGTTACTCTTCTGCACGCCGCTGATGTTGTCGGAAAACTGGATCTTGAAAAGGAAGAGAAGATCGGTGCTGAGATCATTGCCAATTCACTGGTTCAGCCTGCCAGGATGATTGCCAACAATGCCGGCAAGGAAGGCGCGGTCATTGTTGAAAGGTTGAAGAATGAGAAGGCCAGTGTTGGATACAACGCGGCTACGGGTGAATTTACGGACATGGTAGCCGAAGGTATTGTTGATCCTACTAAAGTAGCGAGGTCAGCTCTTCAGAACGCGGCGAGTATTGCAGCGCTGCTTCTTACAACAGAAGTAACTATTACTGACATCCCGGAGGATAATAATAGCGGAGGTCCCGCTATGCCTCCCGGCGGTGGCGGAATGCCCGGGATGATGTAATCGGTAAAGATAATCTTCCGCGAAAGGCGCCTGATATCTTTCAGGCGCCTTTTTTCCAGCCGGGAGTGAATATTGAAGTCAATTATAACCTGGTATATTTTCTGAGATTGAAAAATGAATTTCCGAGGGATATCCAAATCCTCCCCTATGTGATAGAATTTTCTTGAAATTGTCCATTGATATTAATATTTTAAGGATGAAGCAGTTATTTATTATACTGCGATTCCTGATTATTAATGTCACGGAAGAAAGATTCCGATCAATGAAAATTGGAGGCCTTGAAGTGGAGCAATACAGGAAAGCGATTTTCAGATTATCAATAATTATATTCTCATTATCTTTGCTGATTCTTTCAGGATGTGATGAAGATCCAGTGAGTGGTGAGGGTGGAGATTACGATTTAGATCTTGTCAGAATTATATCTAATCCCATAAGTCCAATGCCTGGAGAAAAAACTGTACTATCGGTACGTACAGGCGGTTACAGTTCCGGCCCCTGGCCGTCCTATCACTGGGAGGTAAGCGGGGGAACTTTGCTTACTAATGGAGAAGCTGTAGCTCAGTGGGTTGTTCCTGAAGCTACTGGTGACTACAAAATAAGACTTTCAAGCTCTCTTGAAAGCGAAAGTGAAGCATGCAGTTTGGATGTATCCGTCAGAAATTACGAAAGGCTCGATACCGGCAGGGATTTTAGTATCTATCCGAATTTGATTGGGGGCGAGATCTTTTTTGTCTCACCGTACGATGATAGATCCTTTATAGCATCTGAATATATAAGTTCAAATGTTATGCGTTTTGTTGGTCCCGGTTCTTCAGAGGGTATTACGAGCAGGATTTTGAGTTTTAAAGCGGGGATAAATATGGGAGGTGATTATTTTGTCTTTACTGATAACGGACAGTATGTTATCGCCTCTATGCTGACTCCTATCCTCTATGCAAAATTACAGCGTAAGAATATAGCAAAATTCGGATTGTTCGGTGCCGGCGATGAAATAGTAACAGACCAATACAATGAAACGCAGAGGGTGAGATATGACCGGTATAATTATCCCTATCCCAACGAAGACGCGAGCATGGTTGTAATGCAGTTCCGGGAGATAGGTGACAATGAAGCTGGAACGGAGGACCTGTTTAATATATCTTTCTGGAATGAGTTTTCCGGCAACCCTGTTAAGCTTACAAATTCAGTAATAACTGAACCTGTTGTATCCGGAGATGATACTTTGGGATGGAAAGATTATTATTTTGAAAATACAAAGCCTGTGTTTACTCCTGACGAAGAGTACATTATTTACTTCTGTGACAGTTCAGGTACCTTCGAACCTTCTATGATTCCTGTAAACGGAGGAACACCTGACCCATCCGCCATGTTGGTGTTTGAGATATTCAGCAATATGGGAATTGATATCCCCGAAAATGCGATATTACAATGGGAACCCGGTGGTAACACTATGGCTTTTATTGCTGATGTTAATGGCGACAACACACTTTGTTTCCTGGATTATAATCCCGGTACTCTCAGTTCATCGACTTTAAACGTAAGAACAACAGGCATTAAGGGAGTTCAGGAGTTTGTCTGGTCTCCTAAAAATGGAGATGGAGGGGCCGTTATTACAGAGACCGGTATAGGTTTGGTTACCCCCGGAGGAGAATACACGCCCGTAATGGATAAGGAGCTTCAAACCGATATGCTTTGCGGAGTAAATTTCTCCTCTCCCGACGGTGAAAAGATCGGTTTCAGGATTGGCCGCCAGGGTTCAGCCTGGCATGAGGCCTTTTCGGCTTTAATGGTTGATTCTTTAGGTGACGACAGATCTCCAACCTATGTGACAAAAAAATATCCCTGGCCCAGCGATGCAGAAATATCAATAGACGATTTTGATTTCAGGTGGAGAAGAGTGGTGTTTGATTCCGACGGCTCAGGGATTTACGGTCCCGTAACCATAGGTGAATCGGACCCGGATGGTGATGGCCCTAATCCGGTAAACGCAACTATTGAAATAGTTCATTCCTGGAAATAGCGGAAAACACAATTTAGTTGGAATCGAGTTTTATGCGATCAAATAGACTGGGGAAGCTGCCTCCGTATTTATTCGATGAGATTGACAGATTGAAAGAGAGTTACATGGGGTCAGGTACGGAGATACTTGATCTCGGTATTGGTGATCCCGATATTTTTCCTCCTGATAAGCTTATTAAGGCATTAATAAATTCACTGGACAATCCGCAATTTCATCGTTATCCGTCAGGTGACGGGTTGCCCCGTCTGAAGCTGGCTATACGGGAATGGTTAAGAAAGCGGTATGATATTGAATTCAAAAATGAGGAAATTCTCGTAACGATAGGAAGTAAAGAAGCAATAGGACATATGCCCCTTGCTGTTGTTGATCCGGGAGATACTGTTTTAATACCTGACCCCGGATATCCCGTGTACAATTCTTCTGCTGTTCTGGCAGGTGCCCAAGTGCACACCATGCCGCTGACTGAAGAGCACGGGTATTGGCCCGCGTTTGAAAAGATACCAGATAAAGTATCCGGAAAATCCAAGTTGATGTATCTAAATTATCCTAACAATCCTACATCAGCTGTAGCAGACAGAGAAAAATTTACCGGCGCGGTTGAGTATTGTAGAAGGAATAATATTGCCCTGGCAAATGATGCCGCTTACTCGGAAATATCCTTCGATCATCCGGCCTGCCTTTTGTTCCCAGTTGCCAGAGAAGCAGGCGTTTCTTATCTGGAATTCTTTTCATTCTCAAAAAGTCTGTCTATAGCAGGATGGAGAATCGGATTCGCTGTTGGTTCGGAAGATATTATTTCCTCCTTGCTGAAAATGAAAGCCAATGTTGATTCCGGGGCTTTCAGCGCTGTTCAGAATGCGGTTGCTGTAATGCTTAATGGTGATTTTGAGAAAGTAACACGCAGTATAATGTCAGTATATCGTGAGCGGCGGGGTATCCTCTCAAGCGGGCTTGACAGAGCCGGATTTGATTATATCTTTCCTGAAGCGACATTTTACTTCTGGATCAAAACACCTGGTGATTTCAATTCAATCCGGTTTTGTAAATATCTGCTTAAAAAAACAGGAATTGTCTGTACACCGGGAGTTGGTTTCGGCAAGTATGGTGAAGGGCATTTTCGTTTATCACTGACGGCTGACACTGAGGTGATAAAAAAAGCGGGAGAGAAACTCGCCGCGTTCAGTTAAAGCGCTAAAGAAGTCGAAAGAGGTAATCAGTGGAAGAAAAAGTTGTTTTAAAGGGTATAACGGTATTCGGTTATTACGGGGTTTCTCCGATTGAAAGAAAAATCGGCCAGAAACTTCAGATCGATGTTGAATATTGTCATGATTTTACTAAGGCAAGTATGACAGATTCTCTCGAGGATACAGTTAATTACGAGAGAGTGTATACAAAGATAATGCAGACTGTTGAGAATAACAGGTTTAATTTACTGGAAACACTTGCTGACGCCATATGCCGTGAAGTACTTACTAATTTTCCCGTTTCTAAGATCAGGACTGAAATCCGTAAATTGACTTTACCTTTTCCAAATAATTTATCACATGTTGCCGTTGTTATCGAACGAGAAGCCAAATAGCAATATAAATATTGTTACACTTTCTCTAGGGTCAAATCTGGGGGAAAGGGAAGCCAATATTCTAGGTGCTGTGAAGGCTATGAATGATTTGGACGATTTCAGCCTGAAAAGGCTTAGTTCACTGTATGAAACGGAACCCGCGGGAACTGGTTTTTCCGGGGCATTTATCAATTCAGCCGCCGTATTCGAGGCTGACATATCTCCTTACGAATTATTATCTTTATGCAAAAAGCTGGAGAAGAGATTTGGCCGGGAAGATGGGTTGGACAGGCCTCTTGATATAGATATCATTTTGTATGGAGAGATCTTAATTAACAGACCTGATTTAAAGATCCCTCATAAAATGTTTCGGCAGCGGTCTTTTGTGCTCGGCCCGATGCTGGAAATATGTCCGGATTTTAAGGTTCCCCCGGATAATATGACAGTAAAGGATATCTCCGAGGGGATCGGTCCATCGGGTTGGGTCAGGAAGGTATCTTCCAGATTTTTTATAAACGCCGGTTCATCGCTTTTAGACAGTTAGTTGTTGTTGACACAGGGGTTAATTTTAACTACCGTAACAGACATGAAAGATTTCAAGGAAAGATTAGTGTCAGAAGGAGTTAAATATATAGCGGTAGAGGGGAATATAGCATCGGGAAAGACTACTCTATCACGCTTGATTGCCGAGGAGACCGGGGCCAGGCTTTTTCTGGAACAGGTCAACGATAACCCGTTTGTGGAGCAATTCTACGATGATTTTGAGGGGTACGCTTTTCAGACGCAGATATTCTTTCTCTTAAACAGGTACAGGCAGCAGGTAAAGATAGCTCAGCAGAATCTATTTGCGGAGCTCCTTGTCGCGGATTATTTATTCGATAAGGACAAAATATACGCGCATGTTGTACTCGGAGACGAAGAGCTTGGGCTGTATACAAAACTCTGTTCCTTACTCCACGGGAAAATAGTCCGTCCGGACCTGGTTGTATACCTTCAAGCTGACACCGAAGTTCTTATGGAAAGAATAAGGAAAAGAGGGCGAAGTTTTGAAAGAAACATTGGAGAGGAATATCTAAAGAACCTGAATGAGGCATTCAATCATTTTTTCTTTCATTATGATGATTCCCCTCTACTTATTGTAAACACGGATCAACTTGATTTTACTAAAAACAGAGAACATCTCAATGATTTTCTTACACAAATTGCTGATAGGTTCGAGGGAACAAGATATTATGTTCCTTCATGGGAGAATGATTTCTGATGAGAAGGAAAATAACCCAGTGTGTTCTTAGAGAGATGAAGAAGAAGGGTGAAAAGATAGCGGCTATAACTTCTTACGATTACCTTTCCACGAAATTGATCGACGAGGTAGGGGTCGACCTCATACTGGTGGGTGATTCTCTGGGAATGGTCGAATTGGGATATGAAAGTACATTGCCGGTCACCATGGATGAAGTTATTCATCACCTTAAGGCTGTCACAAGAGCCCGGCCAAATGCCTTTGTGGTTGGAGATATGCCATTTATGTCCTATCAGGCAAGCGTGGAGGATGCAATCAGGAACGCGGGACGTTTTGTAAAGGAGGGAAGGGCGGAAGGGGTGAAGCTTGAAGGTGGAATGAGAAACGCCGACGCGATAAAGGGTATAGTCAGAGCTTCGATTCCTGTTGTGGGACATCTGGGTCTCACCCCGCAGAGTTTGTTGCAGTTCGGAGGATATAAAATCCAGGGTAAAGACAATCTGTCCGCTGAAAAATTGATCGAGGATGCTGAATGCCTGGAGAATGCAGGTTGTTGCTCTATTGTTATCGAAGGTGTTCCGTGGGAAGTTGCCAGAGAAATAACCGAGACCGTATCGATACCCACTATAGGTATTGGGGCTGGGGAATATTGTGACGGTCAGATACTGGTTATGCAGGATATGCTGGGAATTTATGAAAATCCTTTGCCGAAATTCGTAAAGATGTATGATCAAATTGGAGATAGAATCAAAAAAGCAGTTTCCGAATATATTAAAGAAGTTAAAGAGGGAACATTTCCCGAATTGAAGCATAGTTACTCTATAAAAAAGAAAAAGAAAAAAAATGGCAAAGATAAAGGTAGTAAAGACTCCCCGTGAAGTTCGGAAGGTAATCGCGGAGTATCAGAAGAACCGCGAAAATATCGGGTTCGTTCCTACTATGGGTGATTTACACAGGGGGCATATAAGTCTTATCGAGATGGCCCTTGAAAAATGTGACAGAGTAGTTGTATCTATATTTGTGAATCCAAAACAGTTCGGGCCAAAAGAAGATTACAGCCGGTATCCAAGAAATGAACAACGGGATAAGGCTATTCTTGAAGAGCTTGTCTGTGATCTGTTGTTTGTTCCATCTGTCAGAGATATATATTCCACGTCTGACAGAACGAGAGTGTCGGTTGAAAAGATAACTGATCGTCTTTGCGGATCTTTCAGGCCGGGGCATTTTGACGGTGTAACTCTTGTTGTTTCAAAACTCTTTAATATTGTTGATCCTGATATGGCATTTTTTGGACAGAAAGACGCGCAGCAAGCGGTCGTTATCCAGAGAATGAGTGCTGACCTTAATTTTCCGGTCCGGATCGTGCTGGGCCCGATTATAAGGGAGGACAGCGGATTAGCACTCAGTTCCAGAAACAGGTATCTGGATGATAATGAAACCATTCGCGCGGCTTCTCTGTATAAATCCTTGTCTGAAGCTTTCAACTCGATTAAAATGGGCGAGAGGAATCCTGAGAGGATTATAAGCAGTATGAGGAGTACCATTGAGAATGCGGGACTCGAGGTTGAATACGCCCAGATTGTAGACGGGAGAACAATGAAGTCTGTAAGCCGCATAGAAGATATAATCCTGCTTGCTGTTGCCGCCAGACTGGGAGATGTTCGTTTGATCGACAATATTGCAGTTAGAATTGAAGATGATACCGCCGAAGAAGTACTTCTAGAATTTCCCGATTGGAGCAGCTATGAATAGTCAATCCGGATTTTCAGCTCTGATACTGGCAGCGGGTGAAGGTACGAGGATGAAATCCGACCTTGCCAAGGTGCTTCACAAATTAAGGGGTATCCCGATGATAAGGTATGTGGTCAGATCTGTAAGGGAGATAAACCCCGATAGAATTGTTTTAGTTGTGGGCTATCAGTCCGAAGCAATAATTGATGAATTCAAAGATGAAAATCTGGAGTTTGTTCTACAGGAAGAGAGATTGGGAACAGGTCACGCTGTTATGACGGCAAGAGATAATATTGAAGAAACCACCGGTAGCATTATTGTCTTAACGGGTGATACCCCCCTTCTGAACCCTGAAACGCTGAGGGAGTTTATAGATTTCCACAGAGAAAATAATAACAGCGCCACTGTTTTATCTACTGTTATGAAAAACCCTGAAGGTTATGGCAGGATAATCCGTGATAACTCCGGGGGTTTAGATAAGATTGTTGAACACCGTGACGCGAATGAGAAAGAACTTAAAGTAAATGAGATCAACAGTGGAATTTTCTGTTTCCAGAGCAGAGAGCTTTTTAAGGCTCTTGAAAAAGTGAACAGAAAGAACAGTCAGGCGGAGTATTATCTAACGGATGTTATGGCCGTTTTAAACCGGGGTGGTCGGAAAACGGGTGTGTTTCGTTGTAAAAACAGATTTGAAGTTATTGGAATTAATACTTCTGAACAGCTCGAGGAAGCTGAAAGGTTGATGGTTGATGGATAGAGTATACGCTCCATGGAGAAGTAAATATTTTTCAATGCCGAAAGAATCCGGCTGCCTCTTCTGCGATATTCAAAAAGAGCGTGAAGATGCCAGGGTTGGCATCCTGCAAAGAGGTGATCACTGGTTTACCATATTGAACATATTTCCTTATACAAACGGACATATAATGGTCGTGGCAAAACGGCATATAAATAATTTGTCCGATATTACCGGTGAAGAGGGGGTTGAATTGATACAGATGCTTGCCCGAGCTGAACAAGCTATTGACAAGGCGTATAATCCCGACGGTATGAATGTTGGAGTCAACAGGGGAGCAGCCGCGGGGGCCGGCATAACCGGCCATCTTCATTTCCACATTGTGCCCAGGTGGAAGGGTGACACTAATTTTATGTCCTCAATAGCGGAAATAAGGGTTGTTTCGGAAGAACTGGGTTCAAGTTATGATAATCTTAAATCTTATTTTGACAGGTGATGGCCTTTATTGATATTTAAGGTAAGATTGTCTGTCCGGGATGTCTGCAGTTGGCTGGTAGAAAGAGAAAAAAAAAGAAAATTCCCCTTTTCAGGATAACTTTCATTCTTGTTATTCTGCTGATGGTATTATCTGTCAGTATAAAATGGTTGCCTGTAGGAAGATATTTTACATCAACCGAAATCCCTTTTCAGATGGAAGTTTTAAACGGGACGGGGGAAGATAATCTGGCAAGAAAAACAACGAGAAGACTAAGGAGAATGGGCATCGACATTCTAGTTGAAGGTAACGCAGAAGAATTTGATTATAAGCGGTCATTGTTAATAGATAGAAAGGGTAATCCTGAGCTTATGAAAAATCTCGAGGAACGTCTCGGTTGCTTGAGGGTACTGCAGCAAATACAGGAAAATCCTAAGGTGGATGTTACTTTTATTATTGGAAAAGACTGGCGTGATTTAAAAATCAGAATGACGGACTATAAATGATTTAGGTGAAGGAGTTGCAGGTGGCCGTAAAAAGACGTATAGGATTGATAGCGCTTACTTTTTTTCTGGGAGTAATCCTGGGAAGTGTAGTCGGAGAAGTAATAGGAATTCTTTTACCTGACGGGAGTGTAATAGAAAAATTGTTTATATCGGGAAGTGAATTTCATGTTGGTCCGGTTTTCTGTGATTTAATTGTGCTTACTTTTACTGTTGGGTTTTCCCTTAAAGTTAATTTGGTTAGTGTTCTCGGGATTGTTATGGTAGCGTTTATGCTGCGGTTATATTGTTAGAAGGTGTATTATGTTCTGTGATATTATGTTAGCGGCTGTTTCCGGCAGGTTTCTTCTAATTGGTCCCTTTGGATGGTCTGAACTTATAATAGTTCTGGTTCTGATCCTGATTTTTTTTGGTCCTAAGAGGTTGCCTGATGTAGCGGAAGCTATTGGAAAATCTTTGCGTAAATTCAAGAAGGCATCCAAGGATATCAAAGATGAGGTCGAATCCTCAACAGAAGAGATAACTGAGGATGAAGAGAAGCGCGGATAATCTGACAGTATGCAGCTGAAAAATTATTAGAATTTGAAAAGCCTGAATCCATTTATTGGCTTTATCTTTGCGGCATATCAGGATAGCAGATCATTTGAGAGTTTTGATTCTGTAATCCTTTATCTGGGCATTATCCCTCAGCTCTGAATACCAATCAGATATTACCTGCCTTGTTTTATTTCTGCGTAGTTCTGTGATGATTCTTTCTCTGTTTTCTGAGAACTTGGTCATGTCGGGTTCGGTTCTCTCTGTGACTATAATTATGTAATAACTATTATTCCCTTTAACAGGTTTGCTGAGAGTGTTGAGAGGCAGCAGATGGCATGCCCTGGTAAATAATGAATTTGAGTTAAAACCCTCAGGGGGGTTATTTCTTGTGAAAAGAGGAGTTGCCCCGACTTGAAGATTATTATTTTCGGCCATAGATTCAAGGCTTGAGCCGAGAGCTTCTTTCCTCAGTTTCTTGCTTTTTTCAAGCGCGCTATTTTCAATCTTTTCTTTTCTCAATTTATCTTTAAGTTCATCTTTGATCTCTTCAAAAGGTTTTTTGCTTTCCGGGATTACTTTGAGGATTTTCAGAAAATATATCGAATTATTCGTTTCAATAGCTGAACTAACGCTTCCTTTATCGTGATTGAACGCGAAATCAGATATTTTTGGAGAGTAACCTATACCTTCAATGAAACTGTGTCTGGTTAATTGTGGTATCTCTCTTGTTGAAAGCGCCAGGGCTTTCACACCCTCCTCGAAACCTGTTGATTTGACTTTTTCTATAACATTACGAACAAGTGTAGAGAGTGAATCCTGCGTCTCATATCCGGGCGTTACTTCCATAAGGATATGTCTGGCGTGAACTTTCTCTTCTCCATTTTCAGTCTTCTTATCTTCTACTTTTATCAGGTGATAACCGGATTCAGTCTTAACAGGATTGCTGATTTCACCTTCACTCAGGGAGAATGCAGCTTTCTCAAATTCAGGGTCCATTTGCCCTTTACCAAAAAAGCCGAGGTCTCCTCCCTTTTCTGCCGTTCTCTGATCCTGTGAGTAATTCTTAGCGGCTTCTATAAAATCAGTACCGCCCAGAATCTCTGATTTTATTTCATTCATACTGTTTTTTACTTCTCTGAAATCACGTTCAGTAGGTTCGTATTTAATTTCGAGAAGTTTGATTTTTCGTTTCTCAGGTTCGACTAATTCATCAGAGAGCTCCCTGTATTTTTCTCTCAATTCTTTTTCCGACGGCTGGAAATCAGAGATTTCTTCAAAGGGGATTGAAACGTACTTTGCCTTGACTTTTACTGTTTCTTTTTTGAATTGCTCGAGAACCTCTCTTTCGGAGATATTTACCTTTGCCGAAAGCAGTGTTTCAAGTTTAAATCTCGGCAGTGTCTGGCGTCCCCAGTTCTCAAGGTCGGTCCAATCTTTCGAAGGGTCAGACAGGGCTTTAAGATACTCCTGATAGCTGAAATTTCCCTCATCGTCTGTAAACATCTGCTGTAGTGAAGGATGAGGGTTGTTGCGAAGAAAGCTTACAAGTTCTTTGTCTGTAACATTTATATCTAATTTCTTAATACCTTCATTGAACAGAAAATCCTGAATAGTCATTTCCCAGGCCTGATTATCAATCATATATCTCTCAGTTTCGCCTGGTGTGTAGTTATCTCCCTTTTCCTCTTTCAATTGGTTGTAAAGCATTGACTGGTTCCGGGAATAAACCGACCTGTCTATCTCCACTCCATTTACACTGCCTACAATATTGGATTTACTGTCTTGAGTATTTGAATCTCTGTTTCCCATGCCCCAGACAGCGAATATTGTACCAATAAAAGCAACAATAACTATCCAGAGTATAGTTTTGGTTTTTTCTCTTAAGACTTTAAGCATAAAATATTTCCTTTTTTAAAAGTGAAAAATCATAACTTAAACTATCAATGACATTTAAAAAAATAAAAGTGTTTAATAAAGATTGAGTCGTTAATTTTTTATAGCGGCTCAACACTCATTATACGTATCTATGCAAATTAGCATAAAATGACCTCTCGCGCAAACTTTTTCAGAGTAGTTGACATAAGAATACAAGGGGTGTTAATTTGATTCTGAAATGAGAAAGGGAATTCTTATATCGGCTATTGTTCTGTTTGTGTCAGTATCATTAACTGCCCATGATGGTTATATGTGGCCAATGGCGGGCACCGCGCAATTAAGTTCTACTTTCAGCGAGTACAGGGATGGACACTATCATGCGGGGATAGATATCCGCTGTTTCGGCCGGGTCGGTATTCCCTGTATAGCTGTCAGCGACGGTTATGTAAATAGGATCAGGGTCCAGCCCGCCGGTTACGGGAGAGCTCTTTATCTTAAGCTTTTCAACGGTAAAACAGCCGTATACGCCCATCTTCATAGTTTCGACGCCGCTCTTGATTCCCTTCAGTATTATAAAATGCTGGAATCGGGGAGTAACTGGTCTGAACTTTTTCTTAGAGACGGTATCTACAGCTTCGAAAGAGGGGATACCCTCGCTTTTGCCGGCCGGGCAGGCACCAAAGCCGCTCATCTTCATTTTGAGATTAGAGACTCCGCCGGTAATCCGATTAATCCTCTATTAAATATTTATGAGATACCCGATAATGCTCCTCCAATAATTTCAGCACTCGAAGCCATTCCCCTCGAGCGCGGAAGCAGAACGGGAAAAGATTATTCATCAGAAATTAAGTTTTTCAGGGTAAAAGAAACAGATTTATATGAAAATACAGATACCCTTCAACTTGACGGCGTATTTGGGTTCGGGATTTCAGCGTGGGATGAACAGAGTGTCGGCGGTTACAAGATGGGTCCTTTATCTATAGAATTGCTGGTTGACGGAAATCTTTTGTACCGTATCGAAAACAGAACTTTTTCCTACAGGCAAAGCGGTGAAATTGATTTTGAATATGATCTATATGATGATTCCTGGACAGATAGATTTAATCTTCTATTCAGAAAGAGGGGTAATTCGCGCTCAGATCGTACGGGAAATGGTGTCATTTGTTCTGACAGCAGCAGGACCGAGCTTACGATTTTGAAGAAGGGGCTACACCGAGGCGAGTTGATAGTAAGCGATTCATCGGGGAACAGGGCAAAAGCACTCTTTAATTTTGCCCTGCATGACTATCCCAGGATTCAGACTGCAAAGAAGCTGGAAAATGTTTATGAAGCTGTTGTGTCTTCTATCGATCCGGATGGCGGTTCGCAAGATGAAAAGCTGTTTGAATCTTTTGACGGAGGTGAAAGCTGGAACACAAGGCCTCTTCGTTATACGGGAAAGTACGCTAACGCGATAGTTTCCAAGGTAAAAAATGCTGTTTACAAATATGAAGTGACTGATGATGAAGGAGCCTCAGTCAGTGAATGTTTTGCTTCTCCCCGGCCGAAGATCGAGAAAGATATGGTCTTCTCACAGTGCAAAGTCATTCGCATGCCCGAAACTCTGGCTCTTATGATTAAGACCGACAGAATATTGGCCTCTCTTCCGGCAGTTGAGTTTATAGGTCGAAACAGAGTTTCGTCTCTTAAGGTCGAAGAGCTTAAAGAGAAATTATATCTTGCCCGTTTGGAATATGAAACAGTGGAAAATGGAGAAAACCTGTTTCATGTCAGGGGAAGAGATTATAGAGGATATGAATTTGATGAATATCACGCTGCCCGAATTGTCATTCTTGAATCAGACGGAAAGGTTCCTTTGAGAATATCCGACAGTCTGAGAGTTAACCTGCAATCATCCCCGTTAAATGGAAAAGTTCCATGTATAGTCAATTCTGTATCCCTACAGGCGGGCTCCGGCAACGGACTGGATATGATCCGGCCCCCTTTTAATCTGGATTTCGCGGCAGATTATTTGTTTGAATCCATTGAGATATCCGGTAATTTTGGAGATGGTGTCGGACTTTTCAGATTTGAAGCCGGTGATTCAGCATGGAACTGTGTTGGTGTACCGGGAATGGAGAGAGGGGCTGTCAAACTCGATAAAAAGGGCACATACGCATATATAAAAGACGGGCTTCCTCCAAGACTCGGAAATATAATAAAGACCGAGAGTCCTTCAGGCAGTGGATTTTTCAAGAAATACATTTATTATATTCCTGTCGAGGACGAAGGAAGCGGAGTTGATTCATATTCATCGAAGGTTACATGGAATGGCAAATGGACCGTTAGCCAATGGGATGATATTAGAGGAAAACTCTACATACCGATCCCGGCGTCCCGGCCGGGAGGAAAAGTATCAATTCGAGCAGAGATAGGGGACAGGGTTGGTAATATTGCGGTCAAAGATTTCGAGTTTATTGTGGAATAATTCTTAAGTTGGGGAGCACCCACGATGAGTAATGCCGGCTTCATACATCTTCACAACCATTCTGAATACAGTCTTCTTGATGGAGCGATCAGGATCCGAGATCTTGTTAAGAGGGCTTCCGATATGGGAATGACTGCCGTGGGGCTTACCGACCATGGAAATATGTACGGTGCCATACCATTCTACAGAGAAGCACTGAAGTCGGGAATAAAGCCGATAGTTGGAATGGAGACCTATCTGGCGAGAGATGGAATTGACACAAGAGGCAAAGACGCTCAGAAGAAGAACGATCACCTGGTTCTTCTGGTGAAAAATAATACAGGATACAAAAATCTTCTTAAACTTTCCTCAATTGCCTACACAAAGGGGTTTTACTACAAACCCCGTATAGATCTCGACATTCTGGAGAATTATTCAGAAGGCCTGATAGGGTTGAGCGGCTGTATACAGGGAAGTATTGCTAAACTCCTTTATGCCGGCAAAAGGCAGGAGGCCGCGGCTTTCGCGAAGAGGCTGGAATCAATTTTTCACGAAGGGGACTTTTTTATTGAGATACAGAACCACGGAATAGAAAGGGAGTTACTTCTTATTCCAAAGCTTACTGATCTCGCGCGTGATCTTAAGCTGCCTATGGTGGCAACCAATGACTGTCATTATTGCTCCGCCGAAGAACATGAAGCTCATGATGTTCTCCTCTGCCTTCAGACGGGGAAAGATCTTGACGATGAAAACAGGATTATGAGATCAAATCCCGAGACTTATCTTAAATCCCCAGAGCAAATGGAAGCTCTTTTCCCCGACCATAAAGAAGCATTAAGGAACACACTGAATATTGCTGAAAGATGCAACCTGGAGCTTAAGGATAAGAAAACACAACTTCCCCAGTCACCCATACCGAAACAGTTTGCTTCTCCTGACGAATATCTCGAACATCTCGTTATGGAAAGCGCGCCGGAAGTGCTTGAAGAAATAAATGATAATGTGATCGAGAGGATTAAATACGAGCTCGGAATTATAAAGGAGATGGGATTCTCAAGTTACTTCCTTATTGTCTGGGATATTGTTAAATTTGCCAAGGAATCCGGCATTGCTGTCGGCCCCGGCCGTGGGTCGGCCGCGGGGAGCCTGGTTTGTTATATTCTCGGCATCACAAGTATCAATCCCTTAGAGAATGGACTTATCTTCGAGCGCTTCCTGAATCCGGAACGAGTGTCGATGCCGGATATAGATATAGATTTTTGTGATGATAGAAGGCAGGATGTAATTGATCATGTCGTATCGACTTACGGCAAGGAAAATGTATGTCAGATAATAACATTTGGAAGAATGGCGGCAAGAGCTGTTATAAGAGATGTCGGAAGGGTATTGAGGATCCCGTACGGAGAAGTCGACAAATTGGCGAAAATGATCCCCGCTCAACCGGGTGTCAATCTGTCTGACGCGATAAAAGATGTACCTGAACTGAAGAATCTATATAATAATGATAAATCTATAAAAAAACTTCTCGACCTCTCTCTTTCTCTTGAAGGACTTGCCAGACACGCTTCTACTCACGCTGCCGGTCTGGTTATAACTCCAACCCCCCTCGTCAACCACGTTCCTCTTTACAGGTCGAGTAAAGGTGAGATAACAACTCAGTATGAAATGAAAATTCTTGACAGTATAGGGCTGTTGAAAATTGATATACTGGGGCTTAAAACACTTTCTCACATACAGAACGCTCTTATTCTGATAGAGAAACATGAAGGCTCGAAACTGTCAATCGAGGATATTCCAATCGAAGACCCTGAATCATTCAAACTCCTCGGCGAAGGAAAAACTGTAGCTGTTTTTCAGCTTGAAAGTGAGGGTATGCGTGAACTCTTAAAGAAAATACAACCCACTACCTTCGGAGACGTAACGGCTATAAACGCTCTGTATCGTCCGGGACCTCTCGGCAGTAATATGGTTACGGACTTTATCGAATGTAAACATGGAAAAAAGAAGATCGCTTATGAACATCCCATCTTAGAGCCGATTCTCAAAGATACTTACGGCGTAATATTATATCAGGAACAGGTGATGCGTGTGGCCAGTGAGCTGGCGGGATTTTCTATGGGGCAGGCTGATATTCTCAGACGCGCGATGGGTAAGAAGAAAAAGAGCATTATGTCAGAGCAGAAGGAGCTCTTTGTAAAAGGAGCTGTTGAGAGGGGGATAAAGAAGAAGAAAGCGGAGAGAATATTTGAACTGATGGCACATTTCGCCGGTTACGGATTCAACAAATCACATTCCGCGGCCTATGCTATGGTATCTATGCAGACGGCTTATTTAAAAGTGCATTATCCGGCAGCTTTTATGGCAGCGGCTATGACGAATGATATGGGGAACACAGATCGGCTTATGATATTACTTGAAGAATGCCACAATCTGGAAATAGTTGTACGGGGACCCGACGTGAATTCGAGCGGCAAGGAGTTTGATCTGTCAAATGGAGAAATAACCTATGGCCTGGTAGCAATTAAGAATATGGGTATTCCCGCCGCTGAAGCTATTGTTGATGCCAGGAAAGACGGCCCCTTCGTAGATCTGTACGATTTATGCGAAAGGGTCAACCTGCGAAGTATCAACAGACGCGCTCTTGAGAGTTTGATAAGAAGCGGAGCAACTGACAGTTTGCCCGGAACCAGGTCACAGAAGATGGCAACCCTTGACGCGATTCTGGTTCACGCCCAGAAACGGCAGAGTGAAAGAGACAGGGGACAGACATTTCTAGGCTTCTTCGAAAATCCTTCGCCGTCTGATATGATAGAGCTTGAAGATGTTCCTCCATGGGATGAAAGTGAGAGATTGAAAAATGAGAAGGAATCGCTGGGCTTTTATTTTTCGGGGCACCCTCTCGACAGTTATAAAAATGTTCTAAGCCATATAGTAAACACTGAAAGCTGCGCTCTTTCGGAGAAAAAGAGCAAAAAGAATGTTGTTATTGCTGGGTTGATTACCAGTGTCAGGGTTATTCTCGACAGGCGCGGTAAGTCAATGGCATTTGTAGGGATGGAGGATTTTCTGGGTTCATTTGAAGTTATTGTGTTTTCAAGCTGTTATCAGAGCTGCAGAGAGGAATTGAGAGAAGAAAATCTCGTAGTGATAAAGGGAAAGATTTCTTCTAAGGACAGAGGGGAAAGCAAGGTGATAGCTGACAAAATTTTCTCCATTGACAGAGCGCTGAATTACTTGTCCGGCAAGGTCTGTTTGAGCCTGCGCTCAGAGCTTTTTAATGAAAAGGAACTTCTTTCTTTAAAACAGACTGTGTCAAAATTTCCGGGAAAGAAAGAATTGTTTTTTAAATGGTGTAAGAATGGTGATAATATGTTTTCAGTCCGATCGAGGAGTTACAGTGTATCTCCGAGTCTGGAGTTTGTAAGAAGCCTCGAGGAAATTACTGGAGTAGAAAATGTTGAAATTGTTTTATAGTTTGTCGTTGGCGGTTTTAATACTATTTACCGGTTCCTGCCGGCTATACGGGCAGTTTAGAGAAGATATAAGAATTGTTGAAAGTCCAACAGCCGGCATTATTCCCCACGGGAGTTATATGTACGATGGATCTGTCGGTCCCTTCAACAGTCTTTTGTTCGGATGCGATGTCGGGTTCCGTGACCGTTTGATGATCGGTGTCTCGTTTGGACTGCAGAATTTCATTGGCCGTGGAGAAATAACCAGTAATGACAGGCCGGGAATAAGAATAAGATTGAGGTTAATCGAGGAAATAATAGGAGGTCCGGCCCTTGCTGTGGGAATCAATACCCAGGGGCAGGAAAGATGGCTGAAGAATTGGGAACGATACGAACGGAAATCGAAGGGGTTCTACGCGGTTCTGAGCAAAAGTTACTATATGCTCAGGTATTTTTCGCTGCACTGCGGTGTTAATTATTCACTCGAAAACAGGTATGAAGAGGGACCGGATTTATTTGCGGGGTTGACCCTCGAAGCTTTCACCGGATTGGTCCTTATGGTTGAATACAGCGGAGCTTTCGATGATGACAACGGCGACATTCCCTCATGCTTGACGAGGGGAAGGGGTTATCTGGATACCGGCGTTCGTATAGATTACAAAGAGAATCTGAGGTTAAAATTCTTATTTAAAGATCTGCTTGATAATTATACGGCGGAATCAGGGATTTCAAGAGCGGTGGAAATTTCTTATGTGAACTATTTCTGATGATTGGTTGGAATAATGACTGGAAAAACAAAGAATTTAGAATTCGAAACCCCGATAATAGATTTAGAAAACAGAATAGAAAATCTCAGGCAAAAGGGCTTTTCAGCAGAGTCCAGAGAGATAAAGAAACTTGAAAGCACACTTGGCGATCTTGAAGAGAAAGTTTACGGGAATCTCACGCCGTGGGAGGAAGTTCAGCTTGCCCGTCATCCGGACAGGCCGACAATGTCGCAGTATCTTGATTTAATGTTCGACGATTTTCACCAGCTCCATGGGGACAGATTTTACGGCGACGACCCTGCTATCGTGGGCGGTGTTGCTACGATGAGAGAGAAAAGGCTTATGGTCATTGGACATGAAAAGGGTCGAAATACAAAGGACAGGCTGAGACATAACTTCGGGATGGCCAACCCTGAAGGTTTCAGAAAATCACTTAGACTAATGAAGATGGCGGAAAAATTTTCCTTGCCCATTCTTTCTTTTGTGGATACTCCCGGGGCTTATCCGGGTGTTGGAGCTGAAGAGAGGGGGCAACCTGTCGCGATAGCGTCAAACCTGAAAGAGGTCTTCAAGATAAAGACCCCGATTGTAGTAGTTATCATAGGTGAAGGTGGGAGCGGGGGAGCTCTGGCTCTGGGTATAGGAGACAGGGTGATAATGATGAAACATTCTGTATATTCAGTGATTTCTCCGGAGGGCTGTGCCGCCATCCTCTGGAAAGATAAAGCTAAAGCGCCTGACGCGGCATCATCTCTGCGCCTGACCTCAGATGATTGCCTGGAATTTAATGTTGTCGATCTGGTAATTGATGAAATACACGGCGCGGCCCACAGGGATCCGGAAGGCAATTCTCTCAAACTGGCTGAATGTATTGAGGATCAATTAGAAAGCCTTTCGAGTATCTCTATCGATCTTCTTCTTGAAAGGAGAATGAAAAAGTTTACCTCTATTGGTAAATTCAGTACAGACTGATCAGCTTATCCGTATCTGCCCGAGTATTCCCGCCCGGCCGCACAATCTGTGAAATGTTTTACAGGTTTTATTATGATTTTTCCGTTTTGAACACTTGACCTCAATGTACTAAATGTTCTATAATTATATATGTCAGCTGTTAAACAGAAATTAGTATTACAGGTCCCTGTAATTTAGGATACGGAGGGTTGTGTCTAAATCAGGGGCTTTTCTTTGTTTTTGAAGGTGTGCAGGTATATTATGGCGATAAATAAAGAGCTTCTGGAAATTCTGGCATGCCCCAGATGCAAGGGCAGGATTGCCTGTGATGATTCAGGAGAATACCTGGTTTGCGATAAGTGCCGGCTTCAATATCCTATTGAGGATGATATCCCGGTGATGCTTATTGAAAAAGCTGTTAAAATGGATTAATTTCATGTAACTGCTGTCCGCATCGATCGAAAGTACAGCGGGAGTAAGCTAATTGACTGTTTTTACACATTTTGCCGCTGGAGCTTTAATCGGGTATTTCTCCCCTGGTGTACTGAGCGCGTCTATTGGCGGTCTGCTGAGTCACGTGTTGCTTGATGTAATACCTCATTACGATTTTGAAAGTCTGAAATTGGAGATATTCTTAGGTGTCGTTGTTCTGCTGATTCTTGTTTTTACGGGGAGTTGTTCTTTGGTTATCTGCCTTGGCGGTATTTTCGCGGTTATACCTGACCTTGAGAATCTTTTGTGGAAGCTGGGTAAGTTAAGGGAGGATCAAAAGGTATTCCCCGGGCATGCCGGAATTATTCCTCACGGGAGGAAGACCGGAAGAAAAACTGTTCTGATTCAGGCTATCTTCGTTATGGCAGTTCTTTTCTTTTTGATATGGAGTGTCTGATGAAAAAGATCTTTGTGATTATCTGGATAGTCACGCTGATATTTCCTGTTATCGCGTATTGCGCGACTGTCAATATTCTTGATTACGACATATCGGGTGTAACAGTAGAGATTGAAATAGATACTTTGTTCATCTCCCCTCAAGGAGATGTAAAAGGTGAAGAGGAAAGCAGGATCAGAATACCCGGATTTGAAGAAATAAGGTATGAGGGGTATCCGGTTCTTCCGGCTCGAAGATATCTCTTCGAAGTAACTTCCAGGAAGGGTGTTGGAGTGAGAGTCATCGAGAATAACAAACGGGTTCTCGATGGAGTCAAACCGGTTATATTCAATGCGGATGACAGCCTGAGCGAGAGATTGGTAAGAAAGAGTTCCGGGCCAGCCGCGAATACTACGAGTGATTTTGTAACCTTAGCCGGAGTGGGAGATTTCAGGAAGACACCAATTGCTCTTATTGATATCCGCCCCGTAATTTTCGATAAAGAGAATGAAGAGCTTCTCTATTCTTCCAGGATAGTTTTCCGTCTGACATTTCCGAAGGCTCAAGTGTCCGGCAGGGAAGGTGTTTTGGATATGCCCAGGGATCGTTTTATTGCAAACGCGGAGCAGGCAAAACTATGGAGAAAAAAATCACGGCCTTTTCAGAGCGCGGGCGTATATTCTTTCGAGTTCAGCCTTGCCGATGAATGGGTGAAGATTAGAGTGGAAGATCCGGGTATCTACGAGATAACCTACAGTGATTTGTACAATTCCGGAGTCAATCCGGCTGATATTGATCCGTCGGATATACGTTTATTCTCAAATCCGGCCCGTATAAATTCGGCCAGGCCATTTCAGCAGCCGGCTGATATTGATTCCGGCGGCAGTTTCGAAACAGATTATCATATGTCTGAACACGCTATAAAATTCCTGGGCAACTCATCTGACGGAACATTTGACCCGGGTGAATCGGTGATTTTTTACGGTGTTGGAGTTGAGGGATGGCGGGATTATCTCGATCCAGGGGCTGACAGGTATGATACATTCGATAATATCTATGAAACAAGGAATGTTTACTGGATGGCCTGGAGCAGAGATTTTGAAGGTATTGCTAAGAGAATGGATTCAAGGGATGTTTCACCCTCCCATGACGGTTCGCTTGAGACTATTAACACATATGAACATAGATTGCATATCGAAGAGGATAATGAATACAGTCCCGTTTTATCTAACGACAGATGGCTCTGGAAGAATCTCGCTTCCAACATATCGGGATCTTACACTGATTACTTTATCGCAAGTGATATAGCTGAATCAAATTGTAAGGTACGGACTATCGGGCTGATACGTACTGAAGGAGGTGCTGCTGATTGTTATTTGAATTCAGAAAATGTGGGGCGTCTCGAGTGGAAATACCCATTTTATATAACCGACACACTGGTTGCCGAAGCCGCAACCTTAAACGAGGGAGAGAACAGTTTTAAATATGATAAGGTTGATGATGAAATAGAGATGAATATTTACTGGTATGAAATATTTTTCGACCGTTACCTGATAACCGACCCTTCAGACAATTTTCTCGATTTCTTTGCTCCAGAGGCAAGCGCGGCCGCGAATTTTGTTTTAAGAGGTTTTCCGGATGAGGAACGGTTCATTTTTGATGTCTCCGATTACACCAACCCTGTTATTCTAGCGGGAGCTGACAGCAGCGCTGACACAATAAGTTTTGATGACAGTTTCTCCCCATCTTCTAACCACTATTTTGCCGTTTCCGAATCGAGCATCAGAAAAGCAAGTATAGAATATGTAAGGAATATCCCCTCCCTCAGGGATGAGACATCTTCACCCGCTATGTTAGTTATTTATAATGACATTTTCAGTCAATCTGCCAGGCAGTTTGCCGCGTATAGAGCTGAACATTTTCCGGAAACAGGTTCCGGATACGTAAAGGCCGTAGATATAGAAGATGTTTATAATAATTTCTCGGGAGGGCTCAAAGACCCGATCGCCATACGTAATTATCTGAAGTTCCTATATGACAATTATTCAGAAAATGGAGATCCGGTTATCGAATATGTTTTTCTGATTGGTAAGGGTAATTATGATCCCAAAGATATCATGGGAAGGGGGGAAGATTTCATACCCTATTATTTCGACGGCAGCATGGAATTTGATGATTACCTTGTAAAACTTGATGAAGGGGGCGATCTGCTGATTGACCTCTCGATCGGAAGATTGCCTGCTATCAAGGAAAACAACGCCGTTGGATTTTTCAATAAACTGTTAGGGTATGAATCATCGGATAATTATGGTTCCTGGAAAAACAAAGTTGTATTTGTAGCCGATGACGAGATTTCAAGTAATAGTAATACTGATACCGTTCATATGAGCCACACGGAGGGGTTGAGCAGGGGTTTATCAGCCAGACAGGATTATCTCGATATAACCGAAATCTATCTCCATGATTATCCTACCGTAAATTCCCTGAAGCCTGAAGCGACAGCTGATCTGATGAAAGAATGGAATGAAGGTGCTTTGATAGTTAATTATATAGGGCACGGATCTTCAGTACAGCTTGCCGATGAACTTGTAATGAGCAAGAATGACATCTATTCTCTGAATAATGAAAACAGACTCCCTCTGTTTCTAGGATTTTCATGTTCTGTCGGTGAACTCGATCATATTTTTACTAAAAGTCTTGCACATGAATTAGTTTTAGCTGAAGGCAAGGGGGCAATCGCGTCGATTTCAGCAGTTACTTACAGTTACAGTACTTGGAACAGAGATCTCGATTTATACTTTCTGGATAATATATTCCCTGACAGTATCCACCTGGGAACTCAACCTGTCGGCAGAGCCCTCCTTTTTGCCAAGACGACTGAGATCAGTGATGAATGGAATAACAGAAAATACACGTTGATAGGTGACCCCGCTACGAAATTGATCCTGCCGGAATTAATGGTAGAGCATGCTATAGATGATGTCGATACACTCTCCAGCGGATATATGTATAATTTGAAGGGATCGGTTATCTCTGATGGTGAGATATATACCGCATTCAACGGGACTGCCGATATAGTCATCAGGGATGCCAGAAGGCAGTTCAACGCGCTGGGGGTTGAATATGACCATTCAGGCTCTGTCCTGTTCAGAGGAACTGCTGATGTTTCTTCGGGAGAATTTAATTCCAATTTTGTTGTACCTTTGAGATGTCATTATGGAATCGGCGGTGAAATAAGCAGTTACGTAAGCTCCGGCAGTTCTGACGGCGCGGGGATTTGTGATACGCTGGTTGTCTTAAAGGGAGATTCTGTGATGGAGAATGACGGGCCTCCGATTATTGATATGTATTTTGAAAATAATGCGACTAAGGTTAAAAGCGGCTCAAAACTGGTAGTTGAAATAGAAGATGAAAACGGCATTGCCATAATCGGAACCGATCCGCAGAATTCGATCTTACTCGAATTCGATGATAATGGTTACCCTATATATGTAACCGATTATTTTGAGTACAATTACGGATCATACACAAGCGGCGTTGTGGAGTACTTTCTGCAATCAGAGTTCGAACGCGGCAGCCATTCCGTTATCGCGAAGGTTTTTGATAATATGGGGGTTATGTCGAGTGATACCCTTCAATTCGAAATTGTCGAAGAAGGGCTTTACAGGATCAGTGATATTTTCAATTTTCCTAATCCGTTCAGTGAAAACACAAATTTTGTTTTTCAATTGAGCGGCGGAGCAGAAATCAATTTAAAGGTGTTTACAGTTTCAGGCGTTGAGATATGGCGAAGAGAGCTTGTTTGTTCAGAGGGCTATAACAGTATCAGCTGGGATGGAAGAGACAAGTCAGGAAACAGGCTTGCCAACGGAACCTATTTATATGTTCTGGACGCTGAATTTGATAATTCGTTAAACCGCAGTGAAACCGCGGAAGGAAAGGTGATATTAATGCGCTGATCTACCAGCGAAAGGGCTGCACCTGTAGACAGAATCAGTACGGATCTTTATTACTAAAAGACTTGACCGTGTAAGGGCTGGGTTATTATTTTAAGCAAGTATAAAAGAGAGGAAATAAAGCATGAAAAAAACTATTTTTATTCTGTTGTTTAGCTTCATATTTGCGTTGTATTTCGCGCCGGATTCTTCGGCTCAAGGTACAAGCGGTGCTTACAGTCTCAAAATCCCCCCCGGCGCGAGAGCCAATGGTATGGGGCAGAGTAATGTCGCTTTAGTTGGAGATGCTACCAGCTTATGGTGGAATCCGGCCGGTATGTCAATGGTTGAAGGTTCAGTCGCTGATCTGATGCATTCTCAGCTGGTACCCGGATTGGCATCGGATGTTTTCTTTGAATATATAGGCGGAGTTATTAACCTTGGCGGAGGTATTGCTGTCGGTGCTGCTGTTCAGTATCTGACTTATGGAGAATGGCAGGCGATGTCGGATGATCCTAACGCGCCGCCTCTGGGAACCGCGAGTTCATTCGAGTTCTCTCCCGTTATAGGCGGATCAATCAGGATAATGGATAATCTCAGCATTGGTATGAACTTCAAGTTTGTATATATCAGTCTCGCTCCAGAATGGGCCACAGTGGAAGGAAAAGAGGGAAAAGGGCATTCGGTGGCAGTGGACATGGGTGCAATCTGGAAAGTTCCCGAGCTTGATTTATTCGGCAGACGAATAAAACGGCTAAATCTCGGGATGTGCCTGTCGAATTTCGGGCCTTCGGTTTCATATGTGGATAGTGACCAGGCGGCCCCTCTTCCCAGAACTGTAAGGGCCGGATTTTCTTACGCCCCGTATCTGGATGAAGTCGTAGAGTTGAGATTTGTCGGAGACATAGAAAGGGAACTTATTATTGTCGATGTCTCCAATATATATCACGTGGGATCCGAATTTGTATATTCGGATCTATTCGCGGTGCGTGCCGGATATATATATGACGAAGACGGAGATATAAAGGCTCCGACCTACGGTCTGGGTTTTATCTTCAATGACCGCATCAGAGTAGACTACGCGAGTGTACCTCAAAGCGTTGAGCTGGGAAGGGTCCACCGCTGGTCGATTGGAGTCGCGTTTTAATTTCCCCTGGAGAGGTAGTAATCTGATTGAATCTATTCTTTCGAAAAAAACTGTGTACAATATTGTTTCTGCTTTTTCTTCCGCTTCCTCTGCTTGGGGCAGATAACGACAGCGGATATATTCCTTTGCTGAAGAAAAGAGGGTCGGGGAATTACGCTGTTACCGGAAGAGTAAAGGGTGCAAAGAGACCCGCGCGGAGGAGAAAGAAATTCGATTTCGACAGGCCGTCTTTAAGGGGGTACTTGAAAGAATCCTCAGCAAGGCCCCTGCTGGGTTCAATACCCCCAGTTTCGGGTACATGGAACGTGGCGGTGATACGGATAGGATTTATGACCGACAGGGATGATAATCTGTCTAGCATAAATACAGGCGGAGAATTTATGCTCCTGTCCGATTCAACTGCCATTATTGATCCTCCTCCGCATAATAAAGCCTATTTTAATTCTCACATGGAGGGGCTTAAGAATTATTACCATTTTCAGTCGGGCGGAAGATTGGATATTACATGGGAAATATTTCCCGCTGAAGAGGATTCAAGTTATAAACTTACAGATGTTGCCGATTACGGTCCGGGATATTACGGCGGCTGGACAACAGAAAAGCTGGTAGGATTCTTAACAGACGCCCTTACTCTAACAGAAGTTGAAAATGATATAAACTACACTGAATTTGACGCTATAGTTCTGGTTCACTCCGGAGCCGACCTGCAGAGTGATGTCAACAATGACTCTCCGAACGATATACCCTCTTTTTTCGCGAGACTGGGAGATGATGATCAGATTACGGTTGAAGGGGGCGCTAAAGTTATTACCGACTGTTCAGTGATCCCTGAAACAGGTATACAGGACGACTATTACGGCGGTATTGCCGCGGTTCTTGCTCATGAATTCGGCCATCAGCTCGGACTTCCTGATCTATATAATACTTACACGGGATCTCCTTCGGTAGGTGTCTGGGATAATATGGACAGCGGCGGTCAGATGAACGCCGTAATCGAAGATCCTTCAGATGGTGAGATCTATGTTGTCTCAGGGGTGATTCCGGGGGGATTGAGCGCCTGGTCGCGCTACTACATGGGTTGGATAGACGTGGTTGACACCGTTGAAGTATTCGACAGCTCAATCGATCTGAGAGCTGTAGAAAAATTTCCTTCTGAGATTGTCAGAGTAGATATTTCAAATGATGAATACTATCTTATCGAAAACCGCTGTTGTGAGATTAACGGAGAAACGACTTACTTTGTGCCGGATACTCTGACATCTGTTATCGTGGGATTGGGACACGTCAAAAAAGACGGTTTACTGAAATTAACAAATGAATATGATGTTCTTCTTCCAACAGAATCAGATATGATTTCAACTGAGACCGGTCCAGGACTCCTGATATGGCATATCGACGAAAGAGTTATAGCGGAGAGATGGAATGAGAATATTATCAATACGGGGGATATATTCGGCGTAAGACTTATGGAGGCTAACGAATTCTTCGACCTCGGAGACCCGAGTTCTTGGTACGGGCTTGGATGGTACGACGATGCTTATTACGAGGGAAATAATTCTCATTTCTCGGATCCATTCGCCTGGAGCAATCTGAATGCCGCCTCCGGTGTCAGTGTTGAGAATATATCGGCGAGAGACACCCTCATGACATTCGGGGCCGGCGTGAGGGCGCTTAGAACGAGTATTACCATAGCTGCTGATACAGCTCTGTCTGAGGCGGGGGCTGTCACACTCGAAAACCCCCGGGATCTTCTCGCAGTTGACGTGCTTGGAAGGGGATGGCTCTCAGGAAGCCCGGATCCTGTTTTTTCACTCGGCGAAGAGCCCGTTACGCCGGCCGCGTTTGCCGACAGTTTCTCTTCAGAAGAAAGCGCTGTTGTAATAGCCGATAAAACAGGCGCGATCAATGTTTTTTCAACCGCGGGCTGGAATCAATTTTCCGGCTGGCCTGTCGACGCGGAAGGAATAAGCACTCATCCGGCGATTCTTAAAATGAATGATGGTCTGTTTATCGCGGCAGCTGATACGGCTGGCCGTATATTAATATACGATTCCGCGGGAAATCTAAGCCGAAGCAGGCAGCTTTCCGGCCGGGCCGGGAATATAGCGAACATGGCAGTATGTGAAGATCGGAATCATTTCGCGGAGAAGTTGATCTATTTAAGTGGTGATTTAACAGGCGGTACCGACGTTAATCTTAACTGGTGGGACCTGCAGTCGGATAGTGTGGATTCTCTATCCCTTCCGCTCAGGGCGGAGGAGACGGCGGGGGACGCTGTATTACTCGCCGGAGATATTATGCCGGACAGGGCAGGAATAGAAGTTTATGTTGTTATAATGTCACGGGGGCGGATTATCCTTTGTTCAAAGGAAGGGATTGTATCGAGCAGGGAAATAGGCAAGGGTATCGAGAGTTTGCCTCTTATTACTGATATCAACGGTGATTCCTCACTTGATTTAGTCTGTACGGAGGGGGAGGTTATCTACGCGTCAGGGCCTTCAGGCGCGGACATCACCGGGTGGCCGCGTAATATCAACGAAATGCATATTACAACTTTCAGGGAACATATTGCCCTGCCCCTTTCTGCCGCTTCTACAGGGGATGAGTCCTATATTATAGCCGTAACTGAGAACGGCCTTTTGTATACTCTCGACCACAAAGGGGAGTTTGCGGGAGGAGGATATCCCGAGAGGATAGCCGCTTCAATTACTCAGCCGGTTGAATTAACGGCGGGTGAAAGCGGTGAGGGGCTTATAACCTATATTGATCTACTCGAGAACCCAGAAGGGGCTTATTATTCGCGGAGGCCCGAAGAGACAGCCGCGGAATCCCGCGAGGGTCCTTTCTCCTCTGAGGATATCTCTGTTTCCTGGTCCGCGGTCTTTGGCAATCGCCGCAGAACCTCGTTTGCTGCTTCAGTGGAGCGCTGGTCTGAACCCGCTGAAGATTGGGAGAATATGGCAAAACTGATTATATACCCGAATCCCTCACGCGGCGGACTGGTTGGGTTTCACTTCTCAGCTCCTTCGGGCGCCGAGGCGAGACTACAGGTTTTTGATATCCGGGGAGAGATCGTTCTTGAGAAGAGCAAGGTATGCCTCGGAGGGGAAGAACACGGGTTTTCAGTTACGGGGATGTCTGATAAAGCGGCTGGAATATATATAGGCAGAGTTGTTATAAAGGCTGAAGGTAAAAGTACGGAGATTACTGATAAATTCGCTATAGTCAAGTAACAGTGGGCAGAAAAACAGGAAGAGATACAGATTTATGAAAGTTCGTGTGATATTTGGAGTGCTGGTTCTATTATTTATTCAGGCATCCGGGGGAAGGGCTTTAAGCCTGCGTGACTCTGAGGATCTTTCCTGCCTCCTGAATCTCGATTCCGGCGGAAATAACAGTGATCTGACAAAGGGTATTTCTACTGCCTCAATCTTTGATTCAAATGATGATAATATGAACTTTGAGACTCTCGAAGGGTCTGAAACGATAAAGCTTCACGGAGAACGTCTGGGTAATCCTGCTTATTCACTTGGAGATCTGATGATCCAAGATTACTCCTCGGGCAGTTCATTGAGCGCGGCCGATAAAAAGAGAATCGCCGTTTCCATGGTCTCGTCCGCTCTTCTCCCCGGACTCGGGGAATTGTATCTGTATCTTGATTCTGGATCTGAAGATATATCCCTGCTAGCCCGAGCTGTAGGGTTTATGGCCCTAGATGCCTACCTATGGTACGGGTATAAATCGAATTATGATGAGGGCAAGGATATAAAACGCGAATATGAAGATTACGGAGACGCCCACTGGAGTGTCGATTCATTTCTGGTATATCATCCGTGGTGCAGAGAAAATTATCCTGATTGTAGATGTGAGGACTGGGAGTATTACAATGAGAATGCTAAAGATTCCGACTATTATTTCTATTATACATCCAAAGAGGATGACCGCGAGGAGTATTATGAGAATATGGGTAAGTATGACGCATTTCTCTACGGGTGGGATGACTGGAATGGCGAGTATGAAGATTTAGACGGAGATCCAAACTACTGGACACCCCACAGAACTCACTTCGTCTCTTTGAGGGATGAAAGCAACAACCATCTACAGAGGGCGGACAACCATATTATGGGATTGATAGCTTCCCGCGTAGTTTCAGTTATTCACGCCGGCTGGGTTGCTTACAGAGGGGGGAAGAAGAATGTGTATTCAGAGGGATGGTCGCTTAAATTGGAAAACAACGCCGTTAAATCAAGATTGAGTCTGAATTACAGATTTTAGGGGGTAACGCTTTGCGCAGGATTCTGATATTTACGTTTTTGTTCCTTATTCCCGGCCAACTGACCGCCGGTTCGATCAGCCTCTCTTCAGGCCGGGGAACCAGAGTAGATTGTGATAATGATGAAGATACACTTTTCCCCTCTGAATCTCCACTTTATTCAGCGCGCGTGCCGGATGAAAACCGGTTTGATATATCATCATCTCCTGAGGCGGGCTATTCAGCCTCTATACTGAAAGAAGAGAAAGCACGGGATACGGGGAGCAGTCAAAGCAGGGATTATTCCGCACCTCATATGGCTGCCAGAAGTTTTCTGCTTCCGGGCCTTGGGCAGAGAAAAATGGGGCATTCTATCAGATCAAAGATATATTTCTTTCTGGAAGGAGCCGCATGGATAGGACTTGGAGCTTTTACGTGGCAGAGTATCGCCCGTAAGGATGCCTATGAGGATTATGCCGTTGCTTTTGCCGGCGTAAACGGCACGGGCCGTTCCGACAGTTATTATGAAACTATAGGTAATTATATGAGTAACAACGGTATAGGCGGATATAATGAAGATGTAAGGCGTGAAGCGAGAGATTACTACAGCGATCCTGATGCCCGTGACAGTTATTATCAGGAGAACAGTCTGACCGGGGATGATAGCTGGAGATGGGAGACCAAGCGTGATTATGACCGCTACAACTCGCTCCGCAAAGGGAGTCATTCGGCGGAAAGAAGAGCAATATACACATTGTTCTATATGCTCGGAATAAGAGTAATCAGCGCGGTGGATGCCGGCAGATTGGCTGCGGGCGGTGGTTCAGATAATGAATCCGCGTCTGGTATTTCTGTCAGCATGGAGCATGGCAAAAGCGGCTTTTCTCTGCTTTTAAGCAGGTCTTTCTGAGGTATTTGCCGACTAAGGGGATTTTTGCACAAGAGTGTGAATTGAAGCTTGTCGATGCCGATATCTCTTAGATAGATTCAATAACTACTTTACGCCGGCAGAGAGTTCTTTATTTACCTTCGGGGCCCGGGTATTCTGAATCGAATTGGATAATTAATGTCCCTTAACCGTAGAAGTTCTAATCCGGCGGTGATTAAGAAGAGGGGCCGGAATACGGGGAAACGTGTAAAATGACTGGAAAACTATTTTTCGCTGCTGAACTTGCGGTTTTTCTTCTTTTTTCAGCGGTTGACGGATATACCGTTGATACTGCTGCTGCTTCCGAAGACAGCAGACCGGCAAAGGTGATGCCGGCAGACTCTGCCGGTGCTGTTGTTGAATTGGAAGCTTCCGGAAACTATCTGGGAAAAGATGAATTGAGAGAGCCTCTGGGTATATTTGCCGGCCCGAGGGGTGACGTCTATGTTGCCGACGCCATGGCCGGCAAGGTCTATAAGTATGATAAAAGTGGTAATTCAGTTGAGTTTGAGCTTCCTCTCTTTTCAGGCTCTGTTTATCCAATAGATCTGTCGGGATCTGCCGCGTTTATTTATATCCTGGACTATTCAAGTAACAGGATACTCCGCTATGACTACAGAGGGGCCTATCTGGACATACTGATAGACTTCGCTGAATATAAGAATCTAAAGCCTGTCTCACTGTCGGTGGGAACCGGCGGAAGATTCCTGATGACAGATATAGAAAATCATCACTTTACGATCTTAAATCCTATGCTGGATGAGGAACTTCAGATTGGAGCCTACGGATGGGATAAAGGTTATTTCAATGAACCTATGAAAGGGGCACTCCTTCCGGGAGGACGAATCGTGGTTGCTGATTCAGGAAACAGGAGAATACAGCTTTTCTCCCCTTCTGGAAGATTCCTTATGGTCCTGGGGTCAGATGAGGAGTATGAATTCTGTTATCCGAGATCAGTCTGCGGCGACTCCGAAGGTAATATATTTATAGCTGACACGGAGTGTGGTGAAATCTTCGTTTTCTCGCGGTCGGGGAGGTTTATTATGAGTATCGATTCCTACTGCGGGAATGACATATCCCCTTCGGCTCTTTCAGTCAGTCTCGAGGACAAATTATATGTAGCAGACACCCGGTCATCCTCCGTTATTATCTACAGAATAGTTTATCCGGATTCCAGGCCATGAAGCATTTTCGAAACGCCTTTCTCTGTTTTCTGATTTTTCAATTTATACGGGGTATTAATATTCAATCCGCCGAGATACCAGCTACGGCTAAACCGGCGCGGCAGATAACTCAGAAGAAAAGATATATTCTTAAAGAAGGCCAGACAAGCCTTCTTCTGGGGGTTACTTTTATTATATCCGGTACGGAGGAGGTATCGATTGACGGCCGGATGCTTGAGGAAAAGGATTACAGAATTAATACCCTGAGGGGAACTCTTGTTCTGGTCGAACCTGCCCGCAAGGGACAGATTCTCAAGATAGAATACTCAAGATACCCTTTTTCCTTTCCGCCTGTAATGGCAAGAAGGTTTCCATCGGTGGAAGAAAGAAAAGCCGGCTATGATATTCCCGGGTTTTCGGCAGGGAGTGTCTCTGGAAAAACTAAGAAAAACCCTTACCGTTTCAATGTTTCAGGCAGTAAATCGGTGGGGTTTTCAGTGGGTTCCAGAAAGGGGCTTGGAATTGATCAGAGCATGAATATCACCCTTTCAGGCAAGCTGGCGCGTGACCTCGAAGTTAACGCCTTTCTCTCTGACGACAATCTGCCGGTACAGGCTGAAGGGAACACTGAAGAGCTCAAAAGGCTCGACAAGATTTCGATTAATATTAAGAGCAGGCATACAGAGGTTGACCTTGCGGATATTACTACAGCTATGCAGTGGTCTGAATTTTCCTCGTTTAGAAGAGAACTCAGAGGTGGAAATGTAAAGGTAAATGCCGGCGGACACAGATTCCTCATTGGAGGGGGGATAACAAAGGGAAGATTCGAGACCGTTGAGATAATGGGTACCGAGGGAGTCCAGGGTCCCTATGAACTTCTGCCCGCGAGAAGATTTAACGGTGTGATAATAATTCCGGGTTCTGAATCTGTTTACCTCAACGGTTCTAAAATGAAAAGGGGAAGCGAGAATGATTATATAATTGATTATACGAGGGGTTCTGTAACTTTTTCCGAGAGAGTTCCGATTACGGATGATTCCGAAATTGTGGTTGAATATCAGGTTGGTGAAAGAAACTATGAAAGAACCACAATCAACGCGGGATGGACTTCATCTTTCTTTTCTGACGCACTCAAGTTGAGAGGTTTGTTTTTCAGGGAAACCGATGACAGCAAGAGGCCTATAGGAGGTGAATTCACCGAAGAAGAACGGGGTTCACTTCAAAAAGCGGGTGATGATCCGGATAAGGCCTTTGCGTCGGGAATAGAGGAGATAGAGGACGGGGGAAGCGGATATATCTACAACGAAGCAGATTCGTCGACTCCGGGGCATTATAGCTTCGTTGAGTCGGGAGCTGATTACAGACTGGATTTCTATGAAGTCGCCTCAGGCGGCGATTATGACACGGATGGATTTTCGAGCAGAGGAAAGCTGAAATATAAATATGTGGGCAGTGGAAACGGAGATTACA
>CAZKNG010000022.1:0-30242 GCA_964554125.1 uncultured bacterium
TGCTTTCTTTTTCTCAAATTGATAATTTAATTGACTGAAGCCCTTATATTAATTAAAATACATTTGAGAGAAAGTTGGTGAATAATGTTTTTTAGTATATTTGTCGGAATTCATGTAATAGCATGTATATTGCTCATTATTGTTGTGCTTATGCAGTCGAGTAAGGGAGGCGGGCTCTCCGGAGCTTTTGGCGGTATGGGCAGCCAGGCTGTTATGGGCGGACGGGAAACCGCGTCCTTTCTGAGTAAGGCAACTACTTACCTGGCAGTAATTTTTATGGTAACTTCTCTTTCGCTTGCCTTTCTTTCTGCCGGAAGGGGCGGCAAGCAGCAGAAGAGTGTTCTGAAAGATGCCGCGGAGCAGAACCAATGGGGAACAGTTGTTCCCGAGGAACAGAAGAAGATTGACGATATTCTCGGGAAGGTTCCTGAAGGCACGGAAGATAACAGCGAGGGAGAAAGTACAGAGAAAAAACCTTCCGAATAAGTTATTTTATCTGATTGCCGAGGTGGTGGAATTGGTAGACACGCCACTTTAAGGGGGTGGTGAGCGAAACGCTTGTGCGGGTTCAAATCCCGCCCTCGGCATTACTTGTTTAGACCTTAAGGTCTTTTTTTTTATCTTTTCTACATGCCTGGGATCCGACATCACCGGTCGGAAGTTGCCATGGTTATTAAAATATTTTTGAGTTTTTTTATTTACAATTTCCCTTGCAGCGGATAATCTCCTTTCTGTTGAGTATTTATTTAGTTGATACACGTGGGAGGTAACTAAATTGAGCGGTTTTATCAGTTCAAACAGCAGTTTGCTTATATCGATTTCTATAATTATTGGAATTGCCGCTTTTTCCTTATCTATAGTTTTATTGATTAATGTCAGAAGAATGCGCAAACCCTTCATTGCCATGGCTCAATTACATGAAGATAACGGTACTGAAGAGGCCCTTATTGAACTTATGAAGGGAGTAGGCGAGAACAGGGATTATATCCGTGAATATGCCGACCGTCAGGGAGAGATCCTGGAAAGACTTGACAACTGTTACTCCGGTATGGGGATAGTCCGATATAATGCCTTCGAAGATATTGGAGGTAATCAGAGTTATTCGGTATGTCTTCTGTCACCCAAAAGGAATGGGATAATATTATCCAATCTTGTTGCAAGGGATTCTACCCGCGGGTATTCAATTGAAATAAATAACGGCAACCCTTCGCGTGAATTAAGTAACGAGGAAACAGAGAGTTTCAAAAACGCTCTAGGTTCAATCGGTTTCTGATCACTGTTCTCTGATCTTAAACTGTATTTTTCAATTGTGCTTATTGTCGTCAGAGTACTGTTCGAGGATTCTTTTTTCAGTCTCTGTAAGATTCCCGTAACCCTTTTTTGATATTTTATCCAGGATGGAATCTACCTTTTTTCTGCTGTTTCCCTCAAAATTCTCATTGTCATCATCTTTCTTGATTTTTATTTTGACCGGGAATGAATCGAAGAGCGATTTTATTCTTCTCCAGAAGATACTGGTCCTATGATCTGAATTTATGTAGATCAATCCGGCGGCCAATCCGCCCAGATGAGCAAAGTGTGCTATTCCGTCCTGCCCGCCCATTCCCCTCAGGAATTCCAGTATGGCTAATACTATTACGAGTGTTCTGGCCCGGATCGGGAATATCCCAAGGATATATATCTGATTGTACGGAAAGAGAACGGCATAGGCCAGAAGAATTCCATAAGCCGCGGCGGATGCTCCGAGGATAATCGAATGATAGGAAAATATAAAACTGAACAGGGCGCCTCCGAGGCCGCACACAAAATAATATTTGAGAAATTGACTGCTTCCCCATATCCTTTCGAGTTGCGTTCCGAACATCCATATTATCAGCATATTAAAACCGATATGAAGTATATCCCCGTGAATGAACATATATGTGAATAGTTGCCATATATATCCCCTGGTGAGCACCTTTTCCGGATGTAGAACGAGCCATTGTTCGAAGTTGATCTTATAGAGGATGATCTGCAGAAGAAAAACTACCACATTAGCCGCTATTATTTTATTCAGGACATTTTTGCTGATAAAATTAATAATGGGATTTGATGAGCGCCTGCCGTATAAATCGTTCATTACCGTACTCCACTGTTGAATCCTGTTTAATAATAACTACTGAAGTCTAAATGAGCAACTTCGATAATACAACATACTCAGTTTTTATCAAGCTGAGAATGATTTTGCCGGAGTTTCCCCTGGAAATGGGATGGAATATGAGTGAGTAATATCTGGCGTGGTTTAGTTCTATGAAAAGTGGAAGCTGTATAGAATGCTTAGAAATAAATCCGATTTTAAAATTGGGGAATGTTCCGGAGAATAATTCACCCTTTCAGCCATATTTAAAAAAGTATCCTGACGGTAGAATAATCTTGCTTTATAAATATGATAATCTGTTAGATAATGATTCATGGTGAGCGCTATATGAGAAAAGTATTTTATAACGGCAAAATAATAACAATGGATTCCGGCTGCCCGCGGGTTGAGGCTTTACTGGTCGAGGGGAATAAGATTTCCCGTGTTGGAAATTCCGAAGATATGCTCGCGCTGGCGGGAAATTCGGCCGGGAAGTACGATCTTGAAGGGAAAACTGTAATCCCCGGGCTGATAGACGCCCATACACATCTGTTCAGCTACGCCATGGCAAAAAACCTTATCGATTTGAGTGGTATGAATTCATTCGGTCAGGCTCTCAGTCTGATAAAAGAAGGGTCGGAGAATCGCAAAAAAGGTGAATGGGTTGTCGGGAGAGGATGGGATCAGAATAGAATGAGAGGGTTTAAGGGATTTATCATTGGGGAACTTGACAGTGTTTTCCCGGAGAACCCGGTGTTTTTAGAGAGGATTTGCGGGCATGCCGCGCTCGTTAATTCGGCGGCTCTCGAGAGGGGTGGCCTCGATAGCGCTTCAGCGGATCCGGCAGGCGGAGAGATAGGGAGGGATCCCGCGGGAAGGCCGACCGGATTATTGATCGAAGAGGCCGCGGATATAATAAGGAGGATCATCCCCGGGATAACTGCGGATAAAGAGAAAGAACTTGTCGAAGAGGCTGTTAATGATTGTCTGGCCTCGGGATTAACCTGCGTACATGATATGAGTGTTTCGCCGGAATCAGCTGCCGTTTACAGAGAGCTTGAAGAGGAGCAGAGATTCCCGTTTCGTCTTAGCGGATACTGTATCGGAGATAAGATTGATTTTGATAATATTGCTGATAACGATCTTCTGTCTGCGGGAGGCGATGAAAATTTGTCGGTGCGAGGTGTGAAATTTTTTGCCGATGGTTCACTTGGCGCCCGCAGCGCCGCTCTTCTCGAGGATTATTCAGATGATAAAGGCAACCGGGGAATTCTCACGGAAGATCCGGAAGCTCTTACAGAGAAGATTCTTTCATGCCAGAGGGCCGGTTTGCAGGCGGCCGTCCATGCTATAGGCGACAGGGCCAACCGCGTTGTTCTTGACATATTTGAAAAGGTGAATCTTATTTCACGCGTCGCGGGCAGAAGGCACAGGATAGAACACGCGCAGATTATAGCTCCCGAGGATATTGATCGGTTTCACGCTTTGTCGCTTATACCCTCTATGCAGTTTGTCCACTGCGGCTCGGATAAGCCGTGGGTGGAAAGCAGGATTGGACGCGAACGCCTCGCCAGGGCATATCCCTGGAAGAGCCTGGTTTCAAGCGGGTGCCAGATCGCCGGAGGATCGGATATGCCGGTAGAATCGATAAACCCTTTAAGAGGAATATATTCCGCTGTTACCTGTCGGATAGGGAAGGGGAAAAGATCAAAGGCAGGCGGTGACTGCGACCGCAGATTGAGTCTCACGGAGGCTTTAAAGTCTTTTACTCTGAACGCCGCGTATGCCTCTTTCAGTGAAGATCTTCTGGGTTCTCTGAAACCCGGGAAGTTGGCGGATTTTATTATTATTTCTGATAATATTCTGGAGATACCTGTCGAAGAGATACCTGTGATCGAGGTTCTCGGAACAGTTCAAAACGGTAATATTGTTCATAATACAGCTGACTGGCCCTTTTAATCCGTTCAGCGAAGCTCAGTCTAAATACTTATTGCTTAGAAGTGAGACCGGAAGATGGGGGTTTGATTTTAAGAATTCAAAAGTGCTGATTCTTCTTAGTTTTATGTCATCAGAGCTTTTTAATTTGTCATTGATATTAGTCAGCATAATTCTCGTAATTCCCGGGTAAGCTGCCGCGGGCGAGATAAGAAGAGTTTCAACCCTGTATGTGGATTCCCTCTTGTCGAATCCGCATCTTTTCATGAAGAAATCTCTTGCCATCTTCCTGGAATAGTTTCCGCTGTGGAGTTTAAAGACGGTCATCGCCCCGGCTAGATCAAGGATACGGTCATTAATAAGATGCAGGCGCATCTGTAGTTTGCTTTCTGAATATCGCCTCAGTGTATTATCTATGCTGTTAGAGAGTAATCCTGATCTGTAGGTTTCGCTGCATAGGAGTGTCCTCAGTGTATCTCCGGTAAAGAGATGCACTGAAGAGGCGTTTTTATCCGACAGGGCTCTTATTATAGAGTAAGCAGCGAATGATTCTCCGCTCAGGTAGTCCGGAAGATAGCTGGCTGATTCTTTCAATCTCTCCATCGACACTAAAAGGTGCCCATTTCCAGGGGGTGGGGAGTTGAGAGGGGGCGGTATCCAGACAACGGGGAATTTCTGAGGGTATGGTATTGACAGATACGGGTTTTTTATGTAGAAGGCGATCCGTCCCGGATTATCGGTGAAGATTACTTCCGGCATATCACGCGGTGACTGGCTGAACCCCCCGGTGGAACCGGATATATTCTTGTTTATTTCTCCTATCATCTCCAGTATCCGTGATTTGCTTATTTTATCTATCGGAATTTCTGCTTCGCCGGGGTTTTTACCCTCCGATTCCCCGTCGATGCTGATGTTGAGAGCCCTTCTGCTTGACAGGAGTATTTGTATTTTCTTTTCAGCTGTTTCCATAATCATATTCGGATTGGATAAAATCTGCTCATCATAGTCAAAGATCTTCGTGATATTTTCTAAGCCGAGGATCATTCTGCCGTATGACCTTCCAGAGAGGTCTTCGTCAATATAGTTCTGAAAATCCTTGATATATTCAAGAGTTGAATCAAGTTCTTTAGGGTCGTCCTCATACCGTTTTGAGACCAGGGCTTTGAGGTTGTCGAATTCGCTCAAAATCTCTTTCAGCATATTATATGAAATTTCAGTATGAAGTTGTGACGGTTTGTCTATGGTCTTTTTGGCGGTACTCAGGAGCCGGGGGATCTTCATAAGCCGTTTTCTGTAATTTACCATTTCATTATCCTCCGGCGGGCTCTGCCTCGAAGGAATTCCCCATAGGGCTTCATTAACCATCCAGCAGTAAATAACAGGGTTATTCTTGTAGTAAGAGAGTTTGTTCAGAGCAAATCTTTCTCCGTAAAGCCAATTCAGAATTAATACTGAGTTGTCGATCTCCTCCTCTGTTAATCCTTCTGTAGTCAGATTGGACATTTTTTCCAGTATAGAAGTGATATTTTCGTCCGCTCTGGACAATTCTTCTTCTGAGAAAGTAAATAGAGCGGAGTCGGCACGCTGAATTCCGATTCTGGAACTCCGCAGGGGATGGAGTCTGAAGTATAATTCAGTTGAATTATACTTTATTTCGCGATATCTCCTTGAATTCCCGCTTGACTTATTACCCTTCTCACATCCGGTAAAGAGAATTAATACCGCCGTGATAATAATTATAAGTCGCTTGATAAGGGGTTTTTTATCGTTCACTGCCGATAGCATTATTTTCGCCGTTCATTCCTATTCTTAACACTTTTGTTGCATATCTGCCCTATACAGGTATATAATCCCTTTTAGGCCGTCTGTAAACAGGTTTATACGATGTTCGGGTGTTATAATTATTATGATCTTTAATAGAGAAAAGCGAAAGAGTCTGATAAGTGGACGCACGGCGGTTCTGGTTATTATACTGCTGACCGCGGCGAGCGCCGCGGGCTGGATCTGCACTGAACTTATTCCGAGAGATATTAATTTTAATGAAGATGCCTACAGGCTCAGATGGGGAGATTTTACATTCAGTCTGGTCAGTTATTTAAGGCTTTATGACCCTTTCCATTCTTTCTGGTACCGTGGAATTCTTGCTTTCTTCACCCTGTCTCTGACGCTATGCGTTATTACGGGTTGGAAAGGATTGATTGTCAATTCCTTCAGTTTCTCTCCTCCAGCCTCTGAGGATGAGTTTACGGGGAAGGAAGCCGCCGTCTTGATTAAATGGACTGATCTGGCCCGCAGGGAACCTCAGAGAGGGGATATATTCGGTTATTATGAAAAAGAATTCGGCAGGGAGATTGAAATAGGGGAGAAGAAGATAAGAGCGGTTTACTCTAAGGTAGCCGATTATCTTAAAGGCAGGAGGTATCGTGTTAAATCAAGGGAAACAGGCGCGGGCATACTCTTTTCCGCGTTGAAAGGGAGGTGGCATTATCCGGGGAATCTGCTTTTTCATATCGCCCTGCTCGTTATTACAATCGGAGGGATGGTAGGGAGTTTTAAGGGTAACAAAGAGATAATGTACGGCAGGAAAGGTGATCTCCTCAATCTCTATGACAGCCCTCTTTCGATAAGGGTTGACAGGTTTAGAATTATCCATACGAATACTGGGCGGGTAGGTAAATATATAACCGACCTTTCCTTTCTTGATGCTGAAGGGGACAGTGTGGGTTCTGAGAAATTAGAGGTTAATGATCCCGCGCGCTACAGCGGTTATGATATTTATCAGAGTTCGTATTACATCGATACTGAAGAATTTTCATGGGCACTTATAAAGTGCCGGTTCAATGGGAAGCGCAGAGAGGAATCGATTACGGTAAGGCCCGGGGTGGAAGTAAGTCTGAAATCAGAAGACTGGACAGTAAGGGTGAATGATTATAAACCCGATTTCAGAAAAGGGGCTGAGGTGTATAACGCCAGCAGGAGAATGAATAATCCGGCTTTAAATATAGAGGTCAAAGGGCCTTTCGGGCGTAAGTCGGGATGGCTTTTTCTGAAGCATCCGTCATTTAATTCGGATTTTGATCTTCCGGCAGAGTTTTCGTTAAGTTATATCGAACCGGTTTACTACACGGGATTGCAGATAAGTTCAAACCCTGGAACGATTTTCATAGTCACAGGAATAGCGGTCGCGGCCGTCGGGCTCCTTTTCCTCTTCGGCACGAGCTATCGGCTGATAAAATTAAGGTTGGACGGAAAAGGTTTGTCTATAATAATAGATGCGGAGGGCGGAGAGAAGATGGATAGCCGTCAAATCAGCGGAATGAAAAAGGATCTAGCCGTGATATTAGGCGGCAGTATAATTGATAAAGACGGGGAGGAATTTTAAAAAATGCAACCTACGCTTGATATTTCATTATTCTGGATTGCCTTCTGGTCATATCTTGCCTCATTTCTGCTTTTCGTTATCTTTTTCGGGTTAAGAAGGAGACTGCCGGGACGGATAGCGGCAATTGTTTTTTTTGCCGCCATTGCCCTGCATACAGGTGGAATTATAGAAAGGTATCGGCTTCTAGGGCACTTTCCTCTTGCTACGATGTTTGAATATTCTCTAGTGCTCTCCTGGTTTATCGCTGTTTCATTCTTTGTGGTTATTTCAAGATACGGCCTTATGATTTCAGGGCTGGTGATATCCCCTGTAGTAATAATTGTGATGATGATCGCGGCCTTTCTTCCAAAGGGAGGGTCAAAAGATCTGATGCCCGCGCTTCAAAGCTATTGGTTTTATATTCATATTACCCTGGCGGCTCTTGCTGAGGGGGCTTTTTTTACCGCCGCCGGCGCCGGTGTATATTATCTTTTCGGTTCAGCGAGGAAAGGGGTTGATTTTAAAAACGGTGAGGCTGTAGAGGGGCTTATAATCAAATCGATCAGGATCGGCTATCCACTCTTTACCATAGGAGCTCTCTTTGCCGGATCCCTGTGGGCCTGGAAGGCGTGGGGAAGATTCTGGAGTTGGGATCCAAAGGAAACGGGCGCTCTCGTTGTATGGTTGTTTTACACACTTTTGCTTCATCAGCAGAGCAGAGGAAGATGGCGGGGCCGCCGGCTCGCGGTATTATCTATAGCGGGATTTTTGATTATTATAATTTCATTTCTTGGAACCCTTTTCCTGGGCGGCCTCCATTCTTATATATAACAAGGGATTCCGAGCTTATGATAAGTGCTGAGATATTCTAACTGATATTTTCCCCGGTACAAGCTGTTCTTTTAACGGCAATGAAAGCTCCGGGCCTTTGGTTCTGGCATGTTAAATGCTTTGTATTCATGCGGATAGTAAGCATTCTTTTGTTACGAAAATCTTTTATTTCAACGTGATATACTCCGCGGTGAACGTTCACGGGTGCGGAGTGATAAGTTAAGAGGTCCAGAGGAGATGATGAAGCATATAAACCCCCTTTTACCATATCTTCTATCTATATTTATCTTGCTATCCGGATGCTCGGACGAAGCTGATCCTGCGGGCAAGGACAAAAAACCCGTAGACAAAAAGTCCGGTAAATACGGCGGCACGCTGATTATAGGAATGCAGCAGGAGCCGGAGATTCTGAATGAATCAATAAGCAGTATGTTTTCAGGGATTTATCTATGTAATCTGATCTTCAGTAAATTCGTAAAGCATAATGACAGTATGGAGCTGGAGTGTGATCTGATAACGGAGATTCCGACAGTAAAGAACGGAGGGGTTTCAGAAGATTATCTTACATACACTTATCATCTCAGAGATAACGCGTTCTGGCACGACGGCAGGCCTGTTACTTCGGCAGACGTTAGATTCACATGCGATATTATGAAAGATCCCGAAATAAACGTAAGTACAAGACAGGGCTGGGATGTTATTGAAAGTGTCGATACACCTGATTCCCATACTGTAGTTTTCCACCTGAGTGAAGTGTATACAAATTTTGTTGGAGACTGTTTTTATGATGAATCTGTTCTGCCCAGACATCTACTTAAAGATCTTCAGAGTTCTGATTTTACGAGCGCGGACTTTCATAAAGATCCAGTGGGAAGCGGACCGTTTATCTTCGAGGAATGGGAATCCGGTTCCTACATGACGCTCAAGGCAAATAGAGATTATTACGGTGAGGGACCGTATCTGGACAGGATTATAATAAAATTCATACTCGACGGGAATTCACTTATGTTTCAGCTCGAGAGCGGCGAAATAATGGGCGCCGACAATGTTCCAAACGCCCTTCTTGATATAGTTTCAGATATTAATAAAGTAAAAATTTATAAAACGCCCGCTCTGTTTCTAGAACACATCGATTTGAACTGCAGCAGGTATCCCTTGGATGACAGCCGTGTCAGAAGGGCCCTTTCGCTGGCGATTGACAGAGAAGAGATATCTAATAAAATCTATAACGGAATATGGCTGCCGGCTTACAGCGATGAACACCCCGATTCTCCCTTCCATACCGGTTTTGGCAGAGATTTTAACGGTTATAATCCAGAGCTTGCCAGAGAGCTTCTCAGGGAAGCAGGCTGGAGAGACAGCGACGGAGACGGCGTGAGGGAAAAAGGCGATCGTGAATTGAAGTTTGAAATTTCGACAGTGACGGGAAGAGTGAACAGAAGGCGCACGCAAATCGTACTTAATAAACAACTTGGCGAGATAGGGGTGACTCTCGAGATAAAGAATTATCATCCAAGTGTCCTGTTTGCCGGATTTGATGACGGCGGAATCCTCAGCGGGGGCAAATATGAGATGGCTCTTTACGCTTTTATGGCTCCTCCGGATCCTTCAACGAAAGAAACCAGTTATTCGGCTGATTTTGTGCCTCCCGCAGGTCAGAATTATTCGTATTTCGAGGATGCCGCTCTGACAGATCTTCTCTCTATGGGAAGCAGCGCTATTTCTTTTGAGAGGAGAAAGATACTTTATTCCGAAATATTAAAGATACTCGCGCGGGAAGTTCCTGTAATACCTCTTCTATGGATCACTCAGGTAGATGCGATGCCTGAATCGTTGAGGAATTACAGGCCGAACCCTACTCAATCGGGTGACAGTTGGAACGCCAATATGTGGTGGCTCGAGAAATAGATAAAAGGGAACAGGATGAATAACCGATTTAGATTACTGTTAGCGGCGCTGGCAGTTACAGCCGCAATATCTTATCTGAAAATATCAGGGGTAATGACCGGCTCTGATAATTATCCCGCTGTCGGTTTCTGCGGGGGCGCACGAGAAGTTGGGGGTTCATGCTATCTTGTCGATACCGGAAAAACGAGATTCCTTGTGGATTGCGGGGCCTTTGGCAGCATAGGGGAGGATGGTTTACCCTCTAACCCTGAAGATATATCCTTTCTGCTTTTAACACACGCGCACAGCGATCACTGCGGCAGACTCCCGGAGCTTTACGCCGCCGGTTTCAGGGGGAAGGTTTTCTGTACGCCTCCAACGGCGGAAATTGTTCCGGTTATGCTCGAAATGTCCAGGAATTTCAAAAAAGAGAGGGTCGCAAAGGAGGATTACGCGAGAGCCCTGGACGGATTTGAAGTAGTCAACTTCAGAGAGAGAAGAAGAATACAGGATCTATCTTTCAGGTTCAGAAGAGCAGGGCATCTGCTTGGCGCGGCTTTTATAGAACTATCCATTATACAGCCCGGAGATACAGTGAAGATCGTCTTCTCCGGTGACCTCGGAAGTGGAAATTCAGTCCTGATACCCCCTCTTGGGAGGTGCAGGGAAGCGGACTTTGTGGTCATGGAATCAACTTACGGAGCTGTCGAAAGAGATTACGGAGACGATATACCGATTGAGAGACACAGGGGTTTTGCTGAAGCTGTTGGAAATGCCTTAAGAGGCGGCGGAGATGTTCTTATTCCGGCCTTTACACTTGGGAGAACGCAGAATGTTACAGCCGTTATAGACCGGTATATTGATAAAGGAGTAATCCCTTCGGGAACAATTGTATACGCCGACAGCCCGACGGCGGAAAGGATAACATCCATATACCGTGACTTCCCCGGACAACTCAGCGGTTGGGCGAACAGTTTTTACGGAGACGCTATCTTAAGTAAGCCCGGATTCAGAGAAACAGGCAGTTCTTACTCTATCGGAATCCATGACAGGATCCACAGGCCGTCGATCTTCGTGTCGTCGAGCGGTGACCTTGAGCACGCGTCCTCTCCCAGGCACCTGATGAAGATGTTCGGCGACGATAAGAATTTGTTATGCATTGTGGGTTGGCAGCCTCCGGGTTCCCTGGGGAGAAGACTCGCTGAAGGAGAGGACAGGGTTCTTGTAAGTTATTGGGGTAGTGGTAAGAACAGAAAAGAATGGATATCACCGCTGATCCGGATAAAGGAGTTTCACTGTTTTTCCGGGCATGCTGATCAGAGCGGACTTTTAGAATGGGTTGAGAAGATAAAGGGAGTCAGGAAGGTGTTTCTCGTACATGGAGAATATGATCAATCAAGAGTTCTCGCGGATAAGATAAGTGAGAAGTTTGGCGTAGAAGCATATATTCCCCGCTTGGGGGAAAATGTCGTGCTGAGTGGAAATTAAAAATCAATTCTGCTGCGGGTCATTATGAATAACGTCAGGATGCAGGGATTAATATGAAGAAATATCTGTTATTTAGGATTGCGCGGGCTGTTCCGCTTGTAATTCTTATTTCTATATTGATATTCAGCTTGCTTCACCTCGCGCCGGGAGGTCCCGTGGGTATATTTTCGAAGAGTCCCCGCATGACCCAGGAGGATGTCGTCAGAGCTAAAGAAAATCTGGGACTCAATAGACCTCTTCCGGTTCAGTATCTGCGCTGGCTCAAATCGACCTTTTTGCAGCTTGATTTTGGAAAGAGCTATATAACAGGCAGGCCTGTCTCCGAAATGATAATTGAGCGTCTGCCGGCAACACTGGAGCTTATGGGAACGGCTTTTATTATAGCGGTTCTGGCAAGTTTGCTCTTCGGAATTATTTCCGCTCTTAACAGGGGAGGCTTCGCGGATCAATTATTTTCCGTTATTTCAGTAGCGGGTATGTCAATCCCCGTTTTCTGGTTCGGGCTGATGGCGATACTTGTTTTTTCAATAAAATTAGGGGTTTTACCTTCGGCCGGCCGAGTCAGTGTAGGGGAAGCTTTTTCTCTTAAGGATCATCTTTCCCATCTCGTTCTGCCAGCTTCGGTACTCGCTTTTGCTTATTTTTCAATGTGGAGTCAATATATCAGGGAAGGATTTATTGAGGCTTTAAGCGGAACTTTTATTCAAACCGCTAAAGCGAAGGGGTTAAGAAGAGGGAAAGTTATATTTAAACACGCGATGCGTAACGCCCTGCTGCCGACAGTAGCCGCTGTATCTATGCGCGTTTCAACTCTTTTTACCGGGGCTGTAATTACAGAAACCGTATTTTCCTGGCCCGGAATGGGGAGACTCTTTTATGAAGGGCTCCAGAGACACGACTATACGAGAGTTCTTGGTATTGTGGTAATAGCTTCTCTATGCATAATTGTATTTAATATCATAGGCGATTTCATATGTATCGTTCTGGATCCAAGAAGTCAGGCCGGTATGAAAAAGTCATACTCCGGGGGTCGTAATCCTTGAAGATATTGATTTAATAAGAGGGTGCCGATGAGAAAGGATAAACAAAAACTATGGAAGATTGATCCCGCCAAACTGCCGGTTAAAAGCCGTAAAGAAGGGTTCTTTAAGAGGTTTATGTCGAACAGGATTGCTGTAGTTGCTCTTATTTATATAATTCTGATTTCGATTGTATCGCTCCTTGCCCCCTTTCTGTCGACTTACGGAAGGGATGAAATTGATCTGCAGAATATTTCAGGTTCTCCGTCAGCCGTTCATTTACTCGGAACAGATCTTCTTGGGAGAGATACATTTACGAGGTTAATATACGGAGCGCGGTTTTCCCTCTTTGTGGCTCTGGGGTCGATTACCATCGCGACTCTGATAGGGGTTGTTTTAGGATCGCTCGCCGGTTTTTTCGGGGGGCCGGTAGATCACTTTGTAACGGCTATAATTGACGTTTTTCTTTCAATACCGGTCTTTCTTGTGCTTCTTGTTGCCGCTTCCGCTTTCCGCGGCGGACTGATTGTAATCCCCTTTGTTATAGGTTCTGTCTCATGGATGGAGACGGCGCGTATCGTTCGAGTCCAGATCCAATCAATAAAGAGGAGGGGGTTTGTCGAGGCATCTTTTACCGTAGGCGAACGCGGCTGGATAGTTGCCCTGAAACATGTTCTTCCCCATGTAGCATCATCAATAGCTGTTTCAGCTACCATAGGATTCGCGAATGTCATGCTGATCGAAAGTGCTCTAAGCTTCCTTGGATATGGAGTTCAGCCTCCGGTTCCAACATGGGGTAACATGCTTGACAGCGCGAGAAGCGTTCTCAGGACAGCCCCGATGGCAGCAATCGTTCCTGGCTTGATGATTTTCGTGACATGCCTTTGTTTTAATCTTTTGGGAAAAGGTTTAAAGAACACACTTGCCTATTCAAGAGATTAATTATAGTTTCCAATCGTACGTAAACCGTTAATTTTTTCAGAGAGGTATAGTATCTGTATGAAAAGGCCAAAAGGTATAGGACTTGTCTCGGGGGGGCTCGACAGCATAATCGCTGTCGAAATAATGAAGAGAGAGAATATTGATCTTGTTGGACTCCATATTATTAACGGATTTGATCAGGAAACTATGCGTGTCAGATCAGACGTAACCACTGACGAGAAAGAATGGCTCCGCGAAAAAAAAGCAGGCATGAGCAAGCTGTTCGGGATAGATGTTAAAATAAAAGATGTTACCGGGGGATTTCTCAAGGTCATGCTGGCGCCGAAATACGGATACGGCAAAAACTGCAACCCGTGTATTGACTGCAAGATATTTTTTCTTAAGGAAGCAGCCGAGCTTATGAAAGAGATCGGAGCAGACTTTGTATTTACCGGCGAAGTTATAGGGCAAAGGCCTATGTCACAGCGTAAAAAGGCGATAGACCTTATCGCGGCCAGAAGCGGTCTGGAGGGATTTCTGCTTCGCCCCTTATCCGCTAAAGTCATGGCGGAAACTGAAGTGGAAAAAAGAGGCTGGGTCAAAAGAGAAAACCTTGAGAGTATTCAGGGCCGTTCGAGAAAACGGCAGATAGCTCTGGCGGCTGAGTTCGGAGTTACCGATTATCCGGAACCCGCCGGGGGCTGTATCCTGACGGACCCAAATTATTCGCGGAGGCTTAAAGATTTTTTAAATCATGAAAAGAGTGCGCGCTGCGGGACTGAAGATATTGTTCTTCTCTCTGTCGGGAGGCATCTCCGTCTGAATGAAAATCTGAAAATTGTGGTTGGAAGAAATCAGCGCGAGAATGAATATATCGAGGAAAAATGGAATTACGGCTGGCTTCTTTTCGCGGCAGACGTGCCGGGCCCCACGGTCCTGGTCCAGGGGAGTTCAGACCGTAAAGAGCTTGAGAAGATTGCTTCTGTTACCGCGAGATACAGTGACGCTAAATATTCCTCAGAGGTAGAGATTGTCGCGAGGAGAAAGGATGAGGAGTTGACCTTAAGGGTCACGCCAATAAGTGACAGTGAACTTGGCTGTTACCTGCTCTAGGAAGAATCTGTCTTTGCCCTGATAAACTTTTCTATTAATTTCATATGGCTTGTGAAGGCTAATTTCGGAAGGTCATCCTGAGCGAAAAATCCGGCACTTTCAGCATCGTCTCCGGCTATAAGCTTACCTGAATATTCAGCGAAATGGTAACCGATTATCATAATGGATGTTTTATAGAAAATGCTTTCCTGAAATTCGATATCTATCAAAGTCGGTTTAGAGGCAATAATCGAGGTCTCTTCAAAAACTTCCCTTTTTGCCGCTTTTATGGGAGGTTCATCTGTTTCTACAAATCCTCCGGGAAGACACCATCTGTTCTTTCCCGGGTTCCTGGCTCTTAATACTAAAAGTATTTTTCCATTTTCATCAAATATCAGCCCTGTAGCCGCCGGAATGGGGTTTTGATACACATATCTCTTCCCCGTTTTGCAGTATAAACGTGTTCTTCCCTCATTTTTTTTAGAAGTAAGCCTGCTGCCGCAATAAGGGCAGAAAATCATCCGGTCCTGCATTTTATATACCCTCTTTCATTTCTCACAAGATAACAATAGCCGGGAAGGCTTGCAAGCCGGTTTAAAGTATAATGATCATCTAAAAGTCCTTTTTACAACCGCCGACGCGAATATGAATATTTAAGTTTTTTAAGAATTTTATTCCGGATAAACAGGTTTCCCTTTCTTGTCTCGAAGGCCTGTTATAATGTAGTATTTATTACAACGTATTAGGGTTCAGTTCATTATAACAAGGGTGTGATAAATAGTAAGATGAAGAAGGAAGATAATACGGAAAAAGGATATAAGGTGGTTGCTCTGGGGTATTCAGCTCTCGATTATCTCGGTGTTGTACCGTATTTTCCCAGGGTAAACAGGAAGATGCGGCTCAGGAAGTTTGATATTCAGGGAGGGGGACCCGCAGCTACCGCGGCTGTTACAGCGAGCAGGCTGGGACTTAAGACCTCCTTCATAGGTATTGTAGGTGATGATTCTTTCGGCCGCATGATACTTGAAGAGATGCGGAGAGAAAGGGTTGACATCTCATCTGTCATTATTGTAAAGGGAAAAGAATCTCAGTTCGCGTTCATTATGGTGGATGAAGTAACCGGCGACAGGACGATTTTATGGACAAGGGGATCGTTGCCGTTTATAAAAGAGGAGCAGGTTGACACCGATCTTATACTGTCAGCCGACATTCTGCTTATAGACAGCCTGGAGCCTCAAGCCGCGGCTTATGCCGCGGAGATAGCGGGGAAAAAGGGAATCCCGGTTGTAATCGACGCCGGCACACTTCGAGACGGAGTGACAGAACTGCTTCCTCTCTGTGATTATATAATAGCGAGTGAGGTTTTCGCGGATCAGATCTCCCGCGGCGGCAGTGTGGAGGAAGCACTCGATATCCTTCATTCATACGGCCCCGAGGCTTCAGTAGTCACACTTGGTGAAAACGGCTGTATTGCTCTTGATGCTGACGGTTTGATCAGTGTTGAAGGATTCAATGTGGATGTTGTTGATACGACCGGAGCCGGAGATGTCTTTCACGGAGCCTTCCTTTTCGCGGTCCTGCAGGGATGGGACCTCTACAGGATGTGCGTATTTTCAAACGCCGTCGCGGCTCTGAAGTGCAGAAAGCTTGGTGGAAGAGCGGGGATATGTGATATTGAGAAGACGATAGAGTATCTTTCAGAGACAAAACCGGGACTAAAGTTTGAGATATCAGAATAAATAATCACTACAAATCATGATATTTGAAGCTGCAATCATCTGTGTTGAATGACAGCCAGGAGGGTGTTTCCTTCAGACCCAGAATCTCACCCGGGTTGATCAGCCAGGTCTCTTTTATCCTTAAATTTTCACGTCTGTGTGTATGACCGAAGAAAACCGCGCCGTATTCACCCGTAGATGCCAGTCCCCTCGCGAATTCGGGCCTGTGGGTTACTGCGATATCAAGACTGCCGATTTTCAGAAAAGCGATAGCTCCGTGCAGTGTAATATTCGGAAACTCCGCTGCCGTTCCGTTTATTGTAAAACTGTCCCCCTCATTATTCCCGAATACAATATCAACTGAGCCGTTGAACTGAGAGAGGGGTTTAATCACGAATGGTGAGCAGAGATCTCCGCAGTGCAGAAGTTTTTCCGCCCCTGAGCGGTTGATTTCAGCTACGGCCTTTTCAATGTTCGCTATATGATCGTGTGTGTCGCTCATCACGGGTATTTTCATGATATAACCTCTCTATTTAATCTATAAAATAAGTTTATTACAGTATCATTTTCAATATAAAGGAGTTTCTCAAAAAATTGAACAGGAAACTGAACAACAACAAATTTATAAATAAATTAGCTGGATGAACGAGTGGAGTCAGTATTATGGATACCATGCGACAGTTGATTGATTTGTCAAAACCCTCCGGAGGGCGGACGGGCATGGTTTTCTGCCCCTTCAAGGGGCAGAAAGATGGGGCCCGAGAACGGGAGCTGCGATTTACTCGCCGGGGGAATCGACAGCGGTTTTGACAAATCAATCAACTGGAAGCTGTCAAGATTGGGGTACTACCCGATTTGAATTAAAAATCGGGGAAACTCCACACCAATATATTTTTGACATTTCACATTTTTTTCATGTAACATCTATAATACAGTATCTCCGATATTGGAGTAGATATATTTCTTATTCAGCGGCGTTTAGGAGCTGGCTGAATTTAAGGAAGAAAGCGGGTTGCAATCTCTTCCGGCGTATGCGAGACGCCGGCGGAAAGGATCATCTTTACGGGGAACATATCAGGGGTTCCCCGCGGAATCTTTATCCGTCCTTTGCAATCAGATTGAGTTGTGGTGTAGCTATGTCTGAAAATGAAAAAGCAGGGAAGAGGACAGTAGCTGTACTTACAGATTTCGGGGCAGGAAGCTGGTATCCGGGGGTCATGAAGGGTGTGATTCTCGGCATCAATCCCGAAGCTGTAGTTGTCGATCTCTGTCACGATATATCCCATGGAGATATTTCCGAGGGTGGTTTCATTCTAGGGGTAAGTTTCAATTATTTTCCGCGGGGTACTGTATTTTTATCTGTTGTTGATCCGGGGGTTGGAGGAGATAGAAAGAATATTATAGTTCAGACAGAAGATTACCTGTTTGTCGCTCCTGATAACGGTCTTATTACCGGTGTTTGTGAAAGGAGCCGCATAGAAGGTATATTTTCGGTTAAACAGGGAAGGTATACGGAGAGGAGACGGGGAGCTACTTTTCTCGGGAGAGATCTCTTCGCCCCGGTTGCGGCTTATCTTTCTCTTGGCGTCAATCCGGACGAAATAGGGGATTCTACCCCTTCAATTTTAACCGTTCCCCAGGAGAGGCCGCTGATAAATAAAAATAATGAAATATCGGGCAGAGTAGTTCACATAGATAGATTCGGGAATATTATTACAAATATAAGCATAGATTACTTAAGCGAACTCTTCGGGGGGACTATTCCCCGGAAAGAATGTGTCATAAAGGCCGCGGGGAGAGAAACTACAGGTCTGAAGAGATATTATGGAGAAGGGGAAAAAGGAGAATTAATAGCGCTTGAGAACAGCTGGGGATATATTGAAATTGCCGTAAACGGAGGAAGCGCTCATGAGTATCTTGGATATGAAGACAGGGAATCTATCGAGGTTTATCTCTTTTCTCTCAGATTACCGGATAAGGGTGTAAAAGATGGGTTATAGAATTACCGTTCTCGGCTCAGGTACAATAATACCTACAGCGAGAAGGAGATCGACCGCTATAATATTTGAAACAGACAGTGAGGTTATCCTTTTCGATTGCGGTCCCTCGATTCCCCGGGCCGTTGCAGTAAACGGGTTCTCCCTAAGAGAGCTGGACCGCATTTTTATTACACACTTTCACCCCGACCACACCCTGGGACTCGGACATATCTTCTCTGCGGTCATAAACGATGCCGGTTTTCCTGAAAGGAAAGAATTTCATCTATACGGCCCCGAAGGAATAGGGGGGTTTATCAGAAAATGGCACGATCTGTATCCGTCGAATCGTAAGGCGGACCGCCTCTTCAATGTAAATGAAGTTCATCCCGGTGATAGAATTAAATCTTCAGATCTTGTCATTTCAGCCGGCCGGGCTGAACACGGCGAGCGGGAAGCGCTTATGTACAGGGCGGAATATAAAGGCTTAACTTTTGTTTTTACCGGAGATACGGCATTTAATCAGTCTCTTGTTGAATTCGCGAAAGGGGCGGATATACTTGCCGCTGAGTGTTCCTTCCCGGATGATAACCCCGCTCCGGGACATATGACCCCCTCTGACGCGGGGCTATTGGCTTCGATGTGTGGAGCCCTGAGGCTGCTTCTTATTCACATGTATCCTTCACAGAGGGAGGGGGATATGAAGCGGTCAATAAGGCGCAGATATGACGGAGAGATTATAGTAGGTGAAGATGGTATGACCCTTGAAGTTGATGAGACCGGATGATCTTAAATATTCAGTGTCACTTTATTTTTGAGTTTCTCGGCACTCTGAAAGAGGTTCTGCCCTCTCTGATAACCGAAAGGATGAGATTTCCTTAAAAGATTTACAGCCCGGGGGTTTTTTGTATGAGAATTTATCGAACTCTGTTTATTTCCGTTTTTACTGTATCTGTTTTTGTCTCTTCAGCGCCGGCTTATATACTGAGAAGGGAGGTTAAGAGAAGCTTCGAAACTGACGGACAGGTGATGAACTTAATACTGAAAAACAGGGCGGGGTCGGTTCATCTTAAAGGTTACGAGGGGGATTCATTAGAGATTGACGCGGCTGTTAAGGTGAGAGCGCCTTCAAAATCGAAGGCAATGGAGATTTTCAGTGAAATTGTATTCGATATGTCGAAGAAGAACGGAAAAATATCTGTCGAAACCGATCTTCCGAGGCTGCGCCTGGTCGGTCTGTTCAGCTATACACACTCACTTAGAATGACCATCCTGATAGATTATAGAATTTTTATTCCCTCGGGGATTGATATTAAAATTATGACGTCAGCAGGTGATATCACAGCGGAAACTCTCGAAAACCCTTTTCTGCTTAAAACAGACGACGGTGATATAGAGATCAGAGGCTCTCCCTGTAAAAACGGAAAAGCTGAAGTAGCAAGGGGCGACATCCGATGTGAACTCCCCTCTCATAAGTGGGAAGGCAAGCTGGATCTTTGGGTTGGGTCAGGGGAAATATATCTTTCTCTTAATGAAGAGATAAGCGCGGTATTAAAGGCCCGGTCGGATAAGGGCCGTGTCGAGCTCGACATTGACGATACTGTAAAACCGGATATTAAGGAGTACGACCGCGCGGTAGTGAAATTCGGAAGCGGTCAGGGGAGAATTGATCTTGCAAACATCAGAGGAAAAATCATTGTGGAATCTGTTGAATAAAAGTAAGATGATTAAGTAATCAGTCGTATATTGTATAACCGGTCGATAGATTAACGAGGAGGAAGAAAATGGAAGAAGATAAAAGGATTAATGACACGGGCGAGGAAGTCGATATTGACACAGATCTGGATATTCCGGTTCCAACCGGCATTGCCTGTATGCTGGCCTATTTTATTCCTGTCATAGGCGGGCTCTTCTTTCTATTCGCTGAGAAAAGGAATAATCTGCTCCGGTTTCATTCGGTACAATCGATTCTCTTCTGGGTCTTTTTCGGCGTGGCTTTTGTAGTAGCGGCGATTATCTCCTGGATTCCATTCCTGGATGAACTGATAGCCCTTGTCCTTGTCGTATCGTGGATATATATAATGTATCAGTCGATTCACAGCAGAGTATGCAGACTTCCCGTAATCGGCGATATTGCTCACAGGCATATCTACGGAAGTTAAGAAGATCATATTTTTCTATACTCTATTTAGACCTTGAATCCAGGGACTTCTATTATGCTGGTTGAAATCTCCAAATAGATACAGAATATTTTTAATCGCCCGCAGTATCTGCCCTGAATTATATATAGTTCTATGCCATACGGCGGATTACAGCCGCCTGCCCGGCCTGTTCTTCGCGATTTTACATTAAAATCGCAAAAAAACTCTCTTTTTGCATTATCCCTCTATCTTCAATTATCTCCAATAGGGCGCAGTCTGTACGTATTCCCTGTTAAAAATAGGGTTAAAGGATCGGTAAATCTGTGGCATTGAAATTGCGAGCGCTTTTTACAGGGTGAGTATGTATGAAAATAAATCAGCGTTCATATTTTTGCGGAAGAGCCGGTTTTACTCTTGTAGAACTGATGATTGTCATATTTGTTATGGGGCTTATAGCGATTCTGGCACTTCCGAACATTAAGGGATTCCTGCAGTCATGGAGGCTCAACGGAGAGACGCAGGAGCTTATAAGCACACTCAGATGCGCCCGTTCCGCGGCGGTAAAGAATAATACAAGCGTGATATTTTCATTCGATATGAGTAACAACACATACTTCTACTTCGAAGACGATGACGGGGATGGAGGCAGAGACTCGGACGAGTATATGAGCGTGACAAAGGAAATGGCGCCGGGAATAAGAATCGCGGCACATACCCTGTCAGGAAATACTCTTACATTTGAAAGTAAGGGAGAAACCGTAAGCAGCGGCACAATAACTATAAAGAATGATAAAAACAGCGTAAAGAATATTCGAGTTATGGGGGGCAGCGGAAATATTGAAATTGATTGAGAGGAATCAGGATATGTTTAATTCAGAAGAGGGAATAGGGCTTATAGAGATTATAATGGCGATCTTGATATTCGCCATAGGTATAACAGCCGCGATGCGGATACTTCCGGTAAGTAATTTTTCAACTACAAAATCAAGAAATATTACATTTGCCACTAATTTAGCCAGGGAAAAAATAGAGGAGCTTTCAGCGGTTCCTTTCGATCACTCCGACCTTGCTTCAGGGAGTCACACAGACCCTGAGAATCCTCTCCAGAACAACTTTACCCGAAGCTGGAATATTAATGACAACGTTCCGGTCAGCGGCATGAAGGAAGTGAATGTTACTGTAAGTTTTAATTCGAGAAGTTCTGACAGCTCCGCGACATTAACCACCTACATTACATCAAGGCGTTGATTTACTATGACTACATTAAGAAAATTGAATGTCCAGAGAGGTTTCACGCTTATAGAATTGGTTATAAGTATTCTCGTTACGGGAATTATACTTATTGCCGTTACGGGTATATTCGCTCTTTTCATTAAGTCCTCGGGCCGTACTTCCGAATACGCGTCCGCCCAGCAGAATTCAAGGATAGCTCTTGACTGCATAACCGAGCATCTGAGGCAGGCAGGGTCGGACCTGGATTATTTCAGAGGACAGCAGCCGATAGTACACGCCGGTCCTTATCAGATTGTTTTTAACGCTGATATTGACAATGGCCAGGTCAAGGGCGGGAAAACCCCCCTGGAATCGATAGATATATCTGGTACTCCTAACACTGTGCCTTATTCGGGAAATATTCTTTATGATCCGTCTGAAAGTTACGACTCTGACGCTGAAACGGTTGTTTTCACTCTTGATTCGGATGGGGACGGGGATATTAAATCATCCGACCGGGGTGATGACCCTGAAGAGGACGGAGAGAATAGAAATCTGTTCGTATTGAAAATGAACAGGTACGGATCTGACGGAGCTTCCAGCAATGTGGTGCAGGAATCAAAAATTGCCATTATAAGGGGGCCTAATTTATCGGCCACCTGGAAAATTCCGCAGCCTCTCTTTCAGTACTATTATGATCACGATGAAGACCCGGCTACAGACGATCTGTTATGGGGAGATACCGACAACAGCGGTGAACTGGAAACTTCAGAAATTACATCGATATCGCCGGTTTCCCAGAACTTTGTGGATAATATCAGAAGAGTGAAAGTTACGGCGATAAGTGAATCAGATACATACGATAAGCAGTATGAAACCAACGGCGGTTTTCTCGATGTTACTATGAAATCGGAAGTTCACGTAAGAAATGCTTCTATGGTAAGCTCTATGGTAAGGGGGTCGGTATTTCACGATGCTGACGGGGACGGTATTCAGGACCCTGGAGAAACAGGAATTCCACAGGTAGAAATACAGCTTACCGGGCAGGGGCGCAAAGTTATCACTGACGGCTACGGAAAATATTTCTTTCCTCTTTCCGCGGGCAACTACTCTATCCAGGAGATTGATCCTCCGGATTACAGTTCAACTACTCCGAACCTTGTAACTGTGAATCTGACGGCGGGGCAGACAAAGATAATTAATTTCGGAGATCTTGCAAACGATCCTATTGGAGTGATAAAGGGCACTGTATTCGAAGATTTTGATAAGAACGGAAAACAGGAACCGGTTGAGTCCGGGATTGAAGGGGTGTTGATATCACTCGATGACGGATCAAAGGCCAATACCGACGGAAATGGTGATTATTCGTTCACAGCTAAAAAGGGAAGCTACACGGTGGTCGAAACTGATCCGACGGGGTATTCATCTACGACTCCGAACTCCGCCACAGCCTCTATAGCGGCCTCAGGCGATACTGTTGTAGTGAATTTCGGCGATTATGCCGGGCCGGTTACAGGAACGCTTGAAGGTACCGTTTTTCTTGATATAAACGAAGATGGGATACGCGATGTTGGTGAAGAAGGGTTGGCAAATGTCACCGTCAGGGTATCCAACGGAGACAGCACCGTTACTAATGCAAGCGGGTATTACAAATTCAGTCTCGAGCCCAATACATACTCAGTTACCGAGACTGACCCTGTCGGTTATTTGTCTACAACCGTAAATGTTTACGCGGATATTGAAATTAAAGTGGACACAGTGGTAGTCCGCAATTTTGGTGACGTACTTGAGGAAAGACAGGATTTCGTCGAAGTTCACATTTCAAATACTGAACGTGTTCTTTCAGTATGCACCACAGATTTAAATGAAGACAGCAAAAATGATCAGGATATCATCCTCGGTACAGCGCTGATGACCGGTATAGGCAACATGCTTATTTTCCAGAACATGTGGGAAAACACAACTACTCCGGTGGGAGAACTTTTTCACACCGATCCGGATTACAGGAGAGACGCCGGATATAATATTAACGCAATGGACGATTGGGATATAAACTCCGATGGTGTTCACGATATAATAACAGGTCTTGACAGAAGCACGGGTAATAACATTCAGTTCTGGTACACCGAAAGCGGTGGGATTCTGGGGAGTACTCCCGCTTCTGAATACATATCCAGCGGGACTAACGAGGTTATGGACAGTGACATGGCGGATTTTAATAAGGACGGAAATATCGACATCCTTGTAGGGTTAAAATCTCCAATTGGCACATCGGGCGCTTTCGAAATCTTTCAGGGATGGGGAAGTGGTGTTTTTACGTCACAGCAGTACGTTACAACCGCCGGATCCTCTGGCGGTATCTATCTCGCGCCGATCTGGGCTGTCGCAGCTGCCGACGTTGACGGTGACGGGGACGAAGATGTGATTGTCGGATCTCACAAAACCGATTACACAGGCTATATCGATATATATTTAAACAATGCTTACGCGTCGGGGACTTTCAGCTGGTATGCAAGATACCAGCCGTTCGGAGCTGTTAACGATATTGTTTCGACCGATATGCATGAAGATGACCTGGGAGACCAAGATATAATAGCGGGTGTATCTTACGGCGAAAGTCTGGGGAGAGTAATGTTATGGAATAACGAAGCTGGTATTTTCGGTCTTCCGGACACCCTGGGACTCAGTTTCGAACCGGAGACGACCCCACGGCTTCCAAGTGACTACGTCGACGCTGGAGGAGAGGTTCTGAGCCTGTCGATTATAAGGGTGAACAATGATATTTATCCGGATGTAACCTATGGTACGAGAAGTTCATCGAGTTATACGGGAAATATTTACGTACTCCCGGCTTATGGAACACTTCCGGTGAGCGGGATACAGATCAACAAGACGGAGGCGGGCGAAATTATTTCGATTGACACGGGAGATTTCAATAAGGACAGCAGGCCGGATATTGTAGTGGGAACCCGTTCTTCAGCCACTCAGGGCAAACTTGTGGCATTCTTCGGAAGTGATTTGTAACAGGGATAATTCAGCAAAAAGGGCAGGCAAAAAATGAAGATAAAAATCAGCAAAAACATTAATGACGACAGAGGTTATATTCTGGTAGTAACCCTTCTGGTTCTGTTCGCCGTATCTGTAATAGGGGCTACACTGGCGGGTGTTTCATCCATGGATACTAAAATATCCGGAAACCAGAGAGTTAACACACAATCATTGTTTGTGGCTGAGGCGGGTCTTAGTGAAGCGATTCACAGGCTTTCTTTTCCGGACCCCACCAATGTTACGGTTGGAGCATGGTCCGGTAACGCGGCTATTGGTGATTCACATCCTTATGATCCAAACTGGGAGACCCGTTTATACCTTACTACGCCGGCTTCAGCTCCGATTGGGGGCGGAAGTGTGGTAACTACGGGAACTATTCAGGATCCCGGCAACCCCTATCTGAATTACAGCGAGGCAAGCGGCACTGACGGAGTACTCACAATCGAGCACAAATGGGAGGACAGAAACGGTGACGGAGCAAGAGACGCGAACGAGATTGTAAGGTATGACCCGCTCAAGGTCCCCCCGGAGAATTTTGATTCAGGTTTTCCGGTGGAAGTAATTACCGTAACCGGGAAAAAAGACGGCGCGGAGAGAGAGATACAGGCTGAAGTTACCAAGAGAACCATTATGGTACGTACTCTTGGGTCTCTCTACTGTGATAAGGCTGTAAGACTGACCGGAAACTGCGCCTTCTGCGGATACAATCACGATTTGAATACACCGGTGGGAACTCAACCCAATGCCTGCCACTCCTGGCATCTGAGCAGCGGCAATCTTCCCGGTGTTACAACTTCGGGTGACAATGTCAAGGTCAAGGGATCCGCGGATGTTGGAGGTGATCCCTCCCCGATAGACGATTCCCCGGGCAATCCTTTCTATTCTCTTGCGGAGGTTCTTGGAATGAGCAACGGTGAAGTCAGTGAACTTCTTTCAAAAGCCGACAACACATCTATTACTGATCCCCTCACAGGGATAACTTATATAGACGGCGACGCGAACATGGCCAGCAATCTTACCGGAGAAGGGCTTCTCTATGTAAATGGCGACCTGAAGGGCGCGGGGTCCTTTACCTACAGAGGGCTCATCTATGTTGAAGGTGATCTCAAGCTGTCGGGTACTCCCTGGATACTGGGAAGTGTTGTAGTCAGGGGTACCTCGGATTGGAACTTCAGCGCCGGTAACGCGGCTGTTCTATACAGCAAAGACGCGATAACAAACGCCTTAAGCGGCGCGATGCCCTGTATGATGCTTTCCTGGCGTGAGCTCTAGAACGACAGATACTTTTCTTTCAGGAAGATAGATGCGATATTACCTGAAGGATGATCTAAAGGGGTAATAACGAATATAGAGGGTTAATCCTTCCCCTCGTTTTTATTCCGAATAATCTTTTGATAAATTCCCCTTAATACCATATTATCATTCGACAGCCTTGATAAATTTAAAGAGATCAATGGAGGATTAATAATGAAACTTGGTGATTTTTTTCTCAAGCCCGTAACCGCCGGGACACTGCTTCTTGACGGAGGCGCCATGTTTGGAGTTGTTCCCAGGGCTCTCTGGAGCAGGACCAATCCGGCGGATGACAATAACAGAATAGATATGAATATGAGGATACTCTACATTGAGGGAAAGGGCAGAAAGATAGTAATCGATAGCGGCGCGGGGACAAAACTGGGTGAGAAGATGGTTAGAAACTACGGTGTCAGGTGTAAGGATTTAAAGGATCTTTTTAAATCTGAGGGGTTGGATCCCGGGTCTGTCACCGATGTTATATCCACTCATCTCCACTTTGATCACGCCGGGGGGTTAACCAGATATAACGAAGATGGAGAGCTTGTGCTGACATTTCCCAACGCTCGTCACTATATTCAGAAGAAGCAGTGGGAAGCGGCATTTCACCCGAATGAAAAGGACAGGGCGAGTTTTTTTGAGGAAAACTATCTGCCCGTCGAGAAAGAGGGTAAACTTTCTCTGGTTGAAGGAGAAAAGGAGATAATCCCCGGCGTCAAGCTAATACCGACAGAGGGACATACACCCGGACATCAGATAATACTCGTCAAGAGTCCGGAAGGGAATCTGCTGTACTGCGGCGATCTTATTCCCCTCGCCTCTCACATCAATCTTCCCTATATTATGGCTTATGATCATTTTCCGCTTACTACTTTAAGGGAGAAGAAGGAAATCCTCGCCAGAGCGGCGGACGAGGGGTGGATCCTTTTCTTCGAGCATGACCCCGTTATAGCGGCATGCAAGGTAAAAAGAAATGAAAGAGGAAGGTTTGAAATCTCACGGCAGGTTGATATGGAGTAAAAATCATTGGATGACTCTGAACTGATGTATAGAACAGCCGCGGGCGACCAGCGGGCTTTCCGCGAGCTTGTAGAGCGTTATCAAAGACCGATCTATAATTTCTTTTTCCGCTCTACAGCCAGCCGGGAAGACGCTGAGGACTTGACTCAGAAACTTTTTCTAAACCTGTATAAGAGTTCGGGAAGATACAGAAAAAGGTCTTCTTTTAAAACGTATATCTATAAAATTGCCTCAAATCTTGCAATAAGTTTCGCCAGGAAAAATAAGAATAGAACCGTAATACCCTTCGATCAGGAGGAGGAGTCCGGAAATATTTCCGAAGAACTGCCGTATGGGAGAGACCCGGTTCTGGATATTCAGGCCTCCGAGCTCGAAGGCAGCCTGAAGGCAGCCCTTGTTAAATTACCTCCCGACCTTTCATCGGCTATTGATCTAAGAGTCAGAAAAGGTTTTGCATACAGAGAGATAGCGGAAATAATGGGAAAAAGTATTTCAGCGGTTGAATCGATGATATTTCGCGCCAGAAAGATTCTCCTGGTTGAACTCAAGGAGGTTCTTGATCAGAGAGACAGTTAATTTTTTTTGCAAGTTTTTTGCTGGTTCTGCGTTTGTACTATATAGAAGGAGTAAATTGTGGAATGTAAAGAGTGTCATAAGCTGATTTCAAGAGAGATAGACGGTGAGATCTCTGAAGATGACAGTAAGAAACTGGAAACGCATCTTAATCAATGTAAGGAATGCGGCCGTTTGAGGGCCTCTCTTGCTGTTATTTCAGAGGTTCATAAAGGTCTCGGAAAGGTTGAGCCTCCCCCTACTCTTCTTGAAGGTATAATGTCCCGGATACGGGAAGAAGATGATCTGAGTAAACTCGGGCTCCGGGCAAAACTGGCGGTGTCGGCGGCGGCTGTCTTTGTTATGCTCGCCGGAGCGGGGGTCGGCAATTTCCTGGCAGACAGATCGGGCTCAGGAGTAAATCCTGCCGCGGATGATATTTTCCAGGTTGAACATTTTGCCAACTATCCGCCCGGTTCAACGGGACAGCTTATCGCGGCCTTAACAGAGGGAGGCGAATATGAACAGGAATAAACTCACTGTTCTTGTTATTATTTCACTCGCTTTCAATGTTGCTGTACTTGCCGTTTTCGGCTATTTTATTCTGCGTCCGGACAACGGAGGTGGAGTAAGCGTTCTAAACAGGCCTCCCGCGTGTCCTGGTCCGCGGCGATGCAGACACTTCGCGAGAAAATTCGGTCTTCATCCTGAAAAAACGGACAGCTTTGTTGTTGAAATGAGTAAATACACAGGCGAAGAAAGGAAGATCGAGGATAGGATTGCAAAGGCGAGAATTGAGCTTATAGAACTCTTACAGCAGTCACAGCCGGATGAGGAAGAACTTATGTTGAAGGTTGACGAAATATCCTCTCTTCAGAATGAGCTCGAAAAGATTCTGGTAAGAAGACTTCTTCAGGTAAATTCACTTCTCAGTAAATCTGAGAAGGAGAGATTCAATAAATTGTTATTTCACAGGATGGGATTGAAAAGAACCGGAAAGCATTTTCCGCGCGTCCGGAATATCCCGGAAAAGGAGTAAGAAAATGAAGGTTTTTAAATTGTTTCTGATCGTTTTTGTATTAACCGCGTTTGTTATTTCACCAGTTATGGCTGGTGAATCTAAAAGCGGCTGTAAGAGAGCGAGTCGGAGTAAATCATGTATGATTCCCGGGCTGGACAGCGAGCATGCCACCGCGCTTCATAAATTAAAATTGGAGAATGAACGCGAATTGGTTGACCTCAGGGCTAAAATTAAGAAAATCGAGATCGATATGAAAGCTGAGATTATGGGTGAAAACCCCGACGCGGAGGATCTGGAAAAACTTGCGGGTAAGATGGCGTCGGCCAAGGGTGAACTTCATAAGAGGAAGATAAGGTTCCTGTTCGAAGCCAAGAAGGTTCTGCCGGAAAAAGAGTGGAAACTCTTTCTCAGAAAGCATATAAAACACGGAATGGGTTATCATAAAATGTGTGGCAAAAGAGGCAAAGCGGCTGGAAAAGGCTGCTGCGGATATTCTATGGATAAAAAAAGAGGTAAATGCCCTCAAGCGGGCGGGAAGATGCACAGGTCCGAGGCAGCCGGGAAATGCCTGAGATGAATTAATACAAGATCAGGCCGCGTTTTTTAAATGCGTAAACGGATACAGGCCTGAGGACGTAAGAGACAAATATTAATATCGAAGAAAGTGTCTGGGGGTTAAACCTCAGACACTTTACTTTTACCTTGACTCCAAAGAAAGTTATTAAAACATAAGATATCTGATAAGTATATAGGCGGTGGCAATGGTAATTGACACGAGCATAATGGGGAATCCGTATCTGAAATAATTTCTGAAATTAAGGGGTGTCTTTGTCTTCTCGCTGAAGCCGGAAATAACTACATTGGCAGACGCTCCGATTATCGTTCCGTTACCTCCCAGGCAGGAACCGAGGGCGAGACTCCACCAAAGCGGCAGGGAATTCTGTATGTAGTATATATGATAAGCGGCTTCGTCAAGTCCCTGAGTGTTCGGAAAGAGCGTTGTTGTGATCCTTGTAAGCAGGGGGATAGTAGCCGCTACAAACGGAATATTATCCAGGAATGAGGACGCGAGGGCAGATATCCAGAGTATACTGACGCAGAGGACTACCATGTTGTCACTCAATTGGATTATTGATTCAGCCAGGTATCTCAGAACACCTGTTTTTTCAAGTCCGCCGACGAGTATAAAAAGTCCCATAAAAAAGAATAACGTGGTCCATTCTATTTCTTTCAAGTGTTTCTCTATGTCTGTGCCGCTCCAGACTAGAAGTGTTCCCCCTCCGGCAAGGGCGATAGTTGCCGGTTTAAGCTCAATGAAGCTGTGAACTAGAAATCCGGCTAATGTAAATCCGAGCACGATCAAGCTGCGTCTCAGCAGCACGTGATCTTTTATGACTTTTTCCTCGTCCATTTCAGATATGATTTTTTCGTTGTTATTCTGATCTGATTTCAGGTCTTTTCGGAAGATTATTTTGAATATAAAGAGGGTAACAACGAGTATTATAACTGATACGGGACCAAGGTGTATTAGAAAATCCACAAATGAAAGATCTGTCGCGCTTCCTATTAATATGTTTGGAGGGTCCCCGATGAGTGTGGCGGTCCCTCCGA
>CAZKNG010000023.1:0-29485 GCA_964554125.1 uncultured bacterium
TAGAGAGAAGGATCCTTTTTTTTAATATCTTTTTAGCCATCGTTTCCCTCTCAAGTTAGAAAAGCTGTCCGAGGCTTATATGAATCCAGTAATCAGAATTAATGTCAGCTGCCTTATTAAGGGGAAATCCTGCATCGACCCTGATCGGTCCAAGCGGCGTATAATATCTTAACCCGAAACCGCAACTGTACTTATAATCAGATAAATTGATTTCATGAGAATCCTTGAAAATATTGAATCTATTTAATGACAAACCTGTGATACTATCCCATACATTGCCGCCGTCGAGGAAAATCACTCCTCCTATATTGAAATCAGATAAGCCTGGAATGTAGAATCTCAATTCAACATTTGTTAACAACAACACCTGTCCGCCGACCGGTTCACCTCCGACCGCAGGGCCGAGAGAGTTCTCCTCATAACCTCTAACAGAATTTCCTCCGCCTATGAAAAACCTGCTTTCAATAGGTATCCCGCTTGAACCGGTCGATGCAAAGGGTTCAGCGTATCCGGCTCTAATTCTATACGCTAAAACTGCCTCATCAAAAATAATATTAAAATTCCTATAGGAAGAAATAGCGGAATAGTAATTATCATCCCCGCCCAGAAGCCCACCGGAGTATCTCAGTTCCATATTGAAATAATTGCCCTTCTTCGGATTGAAGTAATATTCTCTCGTATCCCTTCTGTACTTCAGTTTCAGTGAACGTCTTCCCGACTCGCTCGATTGACTCCCAACAGGATTTCTCGTTATATGTTCAAAAGCATAACTTAACAGAATTAATGTCTTACGGGAAACATTTCTGGAAATCGTGGCAGTATAACTCATTGAACTGAAAACGGCGGGTAATATCGTAGCATCATCCTCATAATAAGCTCCCAGCGAAAATGTGTTCCATGTCGACAAAATATGTGGAAACCTTAATTCTCCCTCGTATCTGACGTACTTTCTCTCAAAAACCATATCTGAAAAATTTATTTCATTTTCGTCGAAGAGACTAAATGAATAGGAAGATTTCAATCGCAATCCATATCCTCTATTCAGCAAATTTCTCTGACCCCATTCAAGAAACATGTGGCTCGCGTGAACATTGCCAACTCCCATACCTGTCTCAATATAACCCATCTCTCTTTCACGCACTGCCAGGTGTAAATCCACAATCCCCTCTTCAAGATTGAGATTTTCGGGTTGAATATCGACAGATGAAAAACAGCCGGTATTGTACAGATTCTGTTTACTTTGCTGGATTTTTTTAAGATCGAAATAATCGCCCGGATCTATTGTCAGCTCCCTGGATACAATCTCCGTCTTTACTTTGCTGTTTCCTGTTATTCTGATAGAATCGATCTTCGCTTTTTTCCCGGTCTTTATCTTCCAGATTAGATCAACCTCTGTGGAATCGATATTAACATCGTATGAAACACCCGTTCCCAGATACCCCTTCTGAACAAAAAGATTAAATATAGAGTACTGGTCCGTTTTAACTAAATTGGGATTGTATGGTTGTCCTGCTGTCAATTCCAGAACACCTCTGATAAGACTTTCTGAAATTACTTCGGGATCCTCGATCTCAAGACTTCTGATTCTGGTGCGTTCACCTTCATCTATGATAATCTTTAATATAACAGAGTTGTTTTTCTCCTCTCTAACCACTGAACTCAGATTCACTTCAGTCTTGAAAAAGCCGTTTTTTTTGTAAAAAGACTTGATCCTTTCCAGATCCCGCATCAGGAAATCTCTTCTGTATCTTGGTTTATTAAAGAAACTTATCAATCCCTTTTCTTTTGTCTGCATTTTACTTTTAAGAGTCTTATCATCGAAGGTGCGGTTTCCAAGTATAATAATCCGATCAACAACCGGCAGCTCACTATCAAACCCTTCAGCTGAAAGATCAGAGAAGAAAAAGATTTCCCCCGAGAAGATTATAAGAATTAGGATGGCTGTTGACAGCCCTTTCCTGATTTTATATAGCATTGAGATTGACATCCTTTTATTCCGGTAGTAACATTCCTGATAGATGAAGAATAAACTATTGAATAATATGAATAAGAACACCTCTTCAAAAGAAGCAAACCGTGAATCAAGCATGTTTTTTAAACTGTGTCGTACACGTAAATCTATTCTGATCTTTCTTGCAATTATTTTTATGCTGACCTTATGCTGTTCAGAAAAAACAAACACCGATAAAGAAATAACACGAACTCTTACATCAGACGAACGCTATCTCGTCCAGACATATATTAAAATACATAAATTTGAAAGAAATCTCCAAAACAATCCCGAAGAACTGACAAAAAAACTGAATGAAATAAAAAAAGACACAGATTATGAAAGAATAGAGCTTGTGATATCGAAACTTGAAAAAGACCCGATAAGGTGGCTCGCGATCTACAATAGAATAAATGTATTGCTGTCAAGAGACTCAAAAAAGCCGGAATAATAATCCCTGACTGTTTAGAATCTCCCTTAAATTAGCCCGGAGAAACTGAATCTTCACAATTTAACTGAACACATTGAAAAGATCCATTGCGGTTATGAAGACCATTAATATAATAAGAATTACAAAGCCGGTCTGCATCATCACATTCTTTACCTTTGGATTAACGGGTCTGCCCGATACTAATTCAACCAGATAGAGCACAAAATGCCCTCCGTCAAACGGTAAGATAGGAAGGAGATTGAATATAGCAAGATTTAAGGAAAAGAAAGCGATAAAGAGAGCCAGTCGCCCAAAACCCCATCTGGCCATATCACCGGCCATCTGCCCGATTCTAATCGGTCCTCCGAGGGCTTTCATCGACGCGTTCCCTGTTACAAATTTTTTAAGAAACCCTAAAACGGCAACTGTCATCCTTCCGTAGGCCCCGGAGCCCCTGACAATAGCATTAAAAAAGGATATTTCCCGCACTTCATAGTATTGCCCGATCCCAATTCCACCCGCTTCAATTACTTCCACCTTTTCTCCACCTCCCTTGGGAATATCAATAGAGACAGGGGTAATAACAGCGGATTGTTTTACATCATTCTGCCTCCACACAAATTCCAGCTTCCTGCCGAGGCTATTGTGTATTTTATCTACAAGATCGGTATATGAAATTACCAGTGTATCATTGATTGTCTGTATATACGCACCGCGTCTTATACCTGCTTCCCAGGCGGGGCTATCGCGCTTTACATCTCCAATTTTCGGCGGGAATCCAAGATAATAGGACAGCCCCAGCCTGTATTCGCCGGTCTCCCCGTCAAACCCCGGTGTTACATCTACAGAAAGAGTATCGCCTGACCTTAGAACTTCAAAGACCATCTTCTTGTCTTTATTATTTTTAACGAGATAAGACAGATCAGTGTCGGCGCTGAAATCTTCACCTTCTACTTCGAGGATTCTGTCTCCTCTTTCGAAACCAGCTATCGCGGCGGGAGAATTCTCTGCTGCTTCTTCCACTATCCAAACCGGATTGTTTATAAAAACTCCCTGAGCCCAGACACTTCCGATATAAATAAGGAGCCCAAGCAGAGCATTCATCAGGGGGCCGGCGACTACTATCTGCATTTTCTGAAACGGTGATTTGGCTCTGAATGTGCGTTCTTCAGGAATATCATATTCTATCTCAGCCTCATTTGATTCTCCGCTGTATTCCTTCTCCTCATTATCATCTTCTTCGTCATTTTCACCGGCAAACTTGCAGTAACCTCCAAACGGTATAACAGAGATGGCATACTCTGTTTCACCCCATCTTTTCTTAAGCAGTTTTGGCCCAAATCCGATAGAAAAAGTAACTACATATACATTGTTAAGCTTTGCCACAATAAAATGTCCAAACTCATGTATGAACACAACCACACTCAGTACAAATAAGAACGCCACAATTGTCAGTAACATATATCCTCCATTATATAATTATTGCTTCGTTGTGCCTTCTGGCGAGGAAATCTCTCGTCCACCTGTCAGCGGAAAGCACATCTGCTACACTAGTGACAGGTTTACAGTTATGGGCTGAAAGCGCCTCTTCAATCCAATCAATTATTGTCAAGTATCCAATTTTGCCCGATAAGAATGTTTCAACGGCAATTTCATCGGCAGCATTCAAAACAGCGGGAGCTGTGCCTCCTGACTGTGCTGCTTTCATAGCCAGATTAAAGGCTGGGAACTTATCTTTTCTAAACTCAATGAACTCCAGAGATCCAAGTTCTCCGGGATTTAGAGTTTCCCATGGAAATCGCTCAACCTCAGGATAGTATAACGCGCTCATAATCGGAAGTTTCATGTCAGCCGGAGCCATATGGGCGGACAGAGAACCATCCTTCAAACGAACAAGGGAATGCACAATAGACTGAGGGTGAATCACAACTCCAATTTTATCATAGGAAAATCCAAACAGCCAGTGAGCTTCTATAACTTCCAGTCCCTTATTCAAGAGAAGAGCTGAATCAACTGTGACCTTTTTGCCCATATCCCATGTTGGATGATCCAGAACACTTTTTACTCTGACATTTTTCAGAGAAGCTGTATCCCTCTTATAAAATGGACCTCCCGAAGCGGTTAAAAAGATATTATCGACACCTGTACTATCTCGAGACAGGAGGCGGGATAATGAAAAATGCTCGCTGTCAACCGGAATTATCCTGTCGAGGACATTATCTAACCGCTTATCGAATATTTCTCCGGCAGTAACAAGAGTTTCTTTATTAGCCAACGCTACTCTACTCCCGGATTCCAAAGCAACAACGGTAGGTACAAGTCCTGAAATACCAACCATCGCGTTTACCACAATATCAGGGGAAAGCTCAGATAACAAAACAGTTATCCCTTTCTGCCCGTATCCCATAGCTCTATCGGCAAGCTCCGGACTGTCTTTAGTAATACTATCAAGGGCTTCTCTGCTCCCCAGAGCGAAGGACGCGTTTTTGAAGAGAGTAAGCTGTTTTTCAAGCTCTTCTATATTGCTGCCCGCTACCAGGCCCACAACCTTAAATTCATCAACCCGGTGGTTTTTAATTACTTCAACGGTCGATTTTCCTATCGAACCCGTTGATCCAAGTACAACAACAGTTTTCAAATCAATGTCCTCTCTCAGCCCTTGAGAATAAAGTATTTTAAAATATAGTATATTGCCGGCGCGTTAAACAGCATGGAATCGAAACGATCGAGGATTCCACCATGTCCCGGGATTGTATTAGATGAATCTTTTATATTAACATCTCTTTTTATCATAGATTCGACAAGATCTCCAAGTTGGGATACAACAGAACCAACCACAGCTAATCCGACAGCCTCCCAAATAGTTATGAATGGTAAAATATATTCCCTGGCAACCAGAATTCCAAAACAGGAGAGTAGTACGCCACCCAAAGCCCCTTCCAAGGTCTTCCCCGGAGAAACACTAGGAAATAACTTATGTCTTCCCGCTATCTTCCCGAAAGTATAGGCACCGGTATCATAACACCAGGTTAATATAAAAACCAGTATAACAAAAAGAAATCCGTTTTTGTAATCGAGATTCATCGAAACGGGTAATTCTCTGAGCATCAAAAGGTAGCTGCCGAGCAAGCCAACGTAAAGTACTCCGAAAATAGTTACTGAAATATGATATAGAGCATAATTTCTTTTTCCCCTTCCGAGTTCTATTATCATAACGGCGATAAATATAATAACTAACAGGAAAAGAAGAGTATCCGCTTTTCCTTTTGAAAAGAACACAGAAAACGGAATTATAATACCACATGTTATTCCAATTAACTTGGAAGGTTTAATCCCTTTTGCTTCAACCATTCTATAAAATTCCCACAACCCGGAAGTAATCAGTATGGTTATAAGAACAAGGAAATACAAACCTCCTTTTCTGGTTATCAACAATATAAAGGGTAAGAATATTATCGATATTATTATTCTTTTCAGAATAGAACGGTTGCTTACGGAATTCTTCTTATTGTTATCTTTTATAATTTTATTTTCAGACATAATTCGTTATTTAGATTTAACTCGTCCAAATCTTCGCTCGCGTCCGAGATATTCACGGATTGAGTCTAACAATTCCAGCTTCCTGAAGTCAGGCCAGAAGATTTCACTTACGACGATCTCGGTATAAGCAAGCTGCCAGAGTAAAAAGTTGCTGATCCTGAACTCTCCTCCCGTTCTAATAAGAAGATCGGGATCACATAAATGAGGTGAATAAAGATAGCCTGAAAAGAGTTTCTCACCTATTGACTCAACATCGATACTGCCGTTCTCAACATCCGAGGCTAACTTCTTTACAGCGTCTATGATCTCCGCTTTCCCGCTGTAACTCAAACAGAGATTCAGAATTGTTCCTGTGTTGTCTGATAATTTCTTTATAGTTTTTTCAAGAACTCTTCTGGTATTGCCGGGCAGCATATCGAGTCTTCCCATAGCCTCAAGTTTGATATTATTTCTTTTGAGTTCAAGAAACTCAGACTCCAAAGCCTTTTCCAGAAATTTCATCAGGGCTTTTACTTCCCCGGCCGGCCTGTTCCAGTTTTCAATCGAAAATGTGTATAATGACAGGATTGGAATATCCAGCCTGGCACAGGTACTGATAACAGCGCGTACAGACTCTATCCCCGCTTTGTGACCTGAAATTCTCGGTAGCATACGATCCCTGGCCCACCTCCCGTTCCCATCCATTATAATAGCTATATGCCGCGGAAGATTATCTTCAGTTTTGAGTTCTGCAATATCTTGATCAATTTTTGATTTCTTCTCTGACAAAATTACTCATCTCTACGCAGCAACAATCTAAAACTGCATAATTTCTTTCTCTTTAACCTCACAAATCTTATCAAGCTCATTAATAGAATTATTTGTCATCTCCTGCACGTCATCCTCGTATCTGTAGTAATCATCTTCAGAAATACTATGGTCCTTTTCCAGTTTTTTAAATTCTTCGTTTGTCTGTCGTCTGACATTTCTTATGGCAATTCTACCCTCTTCAACGATTGCTCTTATTCTCTTAACCAGTTCTTTCCTCCGCTCCTCCGTGAGAGACGGCAGAGGGATACGAATAAAGCCTCCGTCATTTTGTGGATTCAATCCGATATTAGCTGTCTGTATAGCCTTGACAATTTCCGGAGCGATCTGCTTTTCCCATGGCTGCACGGTAATAAGACTTGGGTCGGGAACAGCAATACTCGCTACCTGCTTCAAAGGAACTTTCGTCCCGTAATACTCAACCCTGACACTATCCAGAAGATTTGGGGATGCTTTTCCCGTACGCACGGCGGAAATTTCATCTTCTGTTTTAGCAATAGATTTCTTCATATGAGCTTCCGCTTCATTGAATATTTTATCAACCGAATCCATCGTATACCTCCTTATTTTACAATCGTGCCTATAGTTTTACCTTCCAACACCCTTTTCAAATTACCATTTTTCAGTATATTAAACACCGTAATGGCTATTTTGTTCTCACGGCAGAGAGCAACCGCAGTCGAATCCATCACTTTCAGCTCCCTTTCAAGTATATCAGTATAACTGAGAGAAGCTATCATTTCCGCGTCTTTAGAAACAACAGGATCTGAATCATATACACCGTCAACTTTCGTTCCCTTCAAAACAGCTTCAGCGTCAATCTGCGCAGCTCTGAGGGCTGCAGCAGTATCAGTTGTAAAAAAAGGATTCCCCGTGCCGCCCGCAAGAATAATTATCTTACCTTCCTTCAGATACTCCAGAGCTCTGTATCTGGTAAACAATTCAGCCACCTGCTGCATAGGTATAGATGTCAGCACTTCTGAATCGACGTTAATCCCTTCAAGAGCATTCTTAAGTGCCAGAGAGTTAATCACAGTGGCAAGCATTCCCATATAATCCGCCCTGTATCTGTCGTCTGAATTATAGGCGCTGTGTTGAGCTCCCCTTAATATATTACCTCCTCCTACAACGATCGCTATCTGTATATCGGACTGAGATACTTCCTTCAGCTGAAGGGCTATTTTCCCTATCCGTTCTGAATCAAGAATAACATTCTCACTTCTGAAGATTTCTCCACTTATCTTGAGCAGCACCCTTCTATAACGGTCAGCTTTCACCAATTCTCAATCCCTCTCCTTTATAAAAAAGCGCAGGAACAAGCAAATCCCGCGCTTTTTCAGCCATAAGCTTATTTATTGCTTAAAATAGTATTCAGGGTTTCACTACTCCCCTACTTCAAACCTGGCAAAACGTTTAATCGCAATATTCTCACCCAGTTTAGCCATTACTTCTTTTACAAGCTCTTCAATTGATTTCTTATCATCTTTTACAAAAGGCTGTTCGAGTAAACACACTTCATGATAAAACTTCTCGGTTCTACCTTCAATGATTTTTTCAATAACCTTTTCGGGTTTACCGGATTTGAGGGCCTGATTTCTGAAGATTTCTCTTTCATTCTCTATTGCCTCGGAACTGATATCCTCTCTCTTAACCGCAATTGGAGATGTTGCGGCAACTTGCATCGAAATATCTTTCCCAAGATTTTGAAATTCTTCTGTACGGGCTACAAAATCCGTTTCACAGTTCAATTCAACCATTACGGCAATCTGAGCTCCTGGATGAACGTAGGAAAATATTCTGCCCTCGCTTACATCTCTTCCTGAACGCTTTGCAGCAGCAGATAACCCCTTTTCTCGAAGTACCTTAATGGCTTTCTCAATATCACCGTCAGACTCCTGCAGAGCCTTTTTGCAATCCATCATTCCCGAGCCTGTCCTTTGGCGTAATTCCTTTACCTGTTTAGCATCAATGCTCATTGTAATCCTCCGGATCTATAAAATACTATCTGTCTTTTTTTTCTTTTTTATCCTTACTCACAGATTTCGAAGCAGCTTCTTTCTCTGCGGAATCTTTTTTCTTTTCTGACTTTACTTCTTTTTCGGTTTTTTTCTTTTCTTTTTCTTTCTTTTCCAGAAAATCCTTATTTTTTAAATATCTGCTCCTACCCTCGATAATCGCGTCGGCGAAAACCCTGGTAAATAACTTTACCGATCTTATGGCATCATCATTAGCGGGAATCGCTATATCCGCATCGTCAGGATCACAGTTGGTATCTACCAAAGCTATAATAGGAATATTCAGTTTCTTCGCTTCTTTTACGGCAATCGATTCTTTTTTAATATCAAAAGCCAGAAGGCATGAAGGCATTTTCTTCATATCTCTAATACCGGAAAAAAGCTTTAAGAGTTTTTCTTTCTTTTTACTTATATCAAGCCTCTCTTTTTTTGAAAGCTTCTCCCAATCCCCGCTATCTTCCATTGCGTCTATTTCGTCAAGTTTGTCAGCACTCTTCCTTATAGTGTTAAAATTTGTAAGAGTTCCGCCAAGCCATCTTTCGGAAACATAATACATTCCGCATCTTTCAGCATCTTCCCTCACACTTTTCTTTGCCTGTTTCTTTGTCCCCACAAATACCATGTATTTTCCTTCAGATGCTAATGATACTATTTTCTCATAGGCCTTCTTCAATCTCTCAAGTGTTATTCTTACATCAATTATGTATATTCCGTTTTGTTCTTTATAAATATAGGGTTTCATTTTGGGATCCCATCGCCTCTTCTGATGCCCGAAATGAACACCCGCCTCAAGCAGATCTTCTATTTTAATATCCAACAATTTTTCCTCCTGTATGGTTTATCCTCCATCTCCCTATAAAACAAACCAATCCCGTAAATTCCCGGAACACCACGGTTCGCAAAAAAGAGATGTGTGAAATTTGAAATCTATCTTTTGGAGAACTGAAACTTCTTTCTGGCACCAGGCTGACCATATTTCTGACGTTCTTTAGCCCTGGAATCCCTCGTCAGAAAACCGTTTTCCTTCAGTACTTTCCGGTGAGAATCATCGTCCAGCAGAATCGCTCTAGCGATTCCCAATCTTATAGCGCCAGCCTGCCCCGATGTGCCTCCGCCTTTGACATTAATTTTAATATCGTAATGCCCTTCGGTGCCGGTAACAACCAACGGCTGATTAACCATGTTAATCAAATTCTGACGTTTCAGATAGTCTTGAAGCTTTTTGCCGTTAACCTTGATCTTACCGGTACCTCCGTATAAATGCACACGGGCTATTGATTTCTTTCTTCTTCCAACAGTACATAAACCTGTTTTTGCCAAACTTTCACCTCCTTTTACTCTCTAACCATTTAATACCATAACTGAAATAATAAATCTTATAATTCAAGCGGTTCCGGCTTTTGAGCCTCGTGAAGATGCTCGGAGTCGGGATAGACTTTGAGTTTTTTCAACATTCTTCTACCCAATTTATTATGAGGCAACATACCCTTTACAGCGTTTTTAACGGCAAATGTCGGATCCTTCTTTATCGTCTCTTCATAATTAATTTGCTTAAGACTGCCAAGATACCCGCTATGCCGCCAGTATTTCTTATCTACACGCTTATTTCCCGAAACATATACTTTCCTTGCATTTACAACGATTACAAAATCACCTGTATCCATATGCGGGCTGAAATAAGGCTTGTTTTTACCCCTGAGCAGCGAAGCAATACCCGAAGCCATACGTCCCAGGGTCTTTCCTTCCGCATCTACAATATACCATTTTTTTTCAATCTCTTCATTGCGAGCTATTCTCGTTCTATTCATTGTTCTCCTTACGCATACATACTTCTACAACTGTATATTCCGAGGTTGAAATATATATCCCTCAAACGTTCTCGTCAAGTAACTATTACATAGAAAGTTCCACAATTACTTAATGAAGCTGAAAAGGATGTGGCCAGAATCCAACCCCTCTATTCAAGGCGCATAAAGGAAGATATTTTTTCCTTATCCGGATTCTCGATAACACCCCTCTCAGTAATAATAGAAGTGATATATTCTGAGGGTGTTACATCGAAAGCAGGATTATAAATATTTGTATTTTCAGGAACGATTCTCTTGCCGGCAAAGTACGATACTTCATCACCTGAACGCTGTTCAACGGGGATATCATCCCCATTTGAAATATTCATATCAAAAGTTGAAAGCGGGGCAGCAATGTAGAAAGGTCTCCGATAAACCCGGCATAGAATTGCCAATCCAAGTGTGCCTATCTTATTTGCCGTGTCCCCGTTTGAAGCTATCCTATCGGCTCCAACTATAACTGCATCGATCCTTCCGGCAGCGAAAAGGGAAGCAGCAGCGTTATCACAAAGAATACTGACATCAATTCCGTTCCTATCAAGTTCCCAGGCAGTAAGCCGCGCTCCCTGAAGAAGAGGGCGTGTTTCATCAGCATACACGGAAAACCTCTTTCCCTCTTTCTTTGCAGAATACAATACGGCCAGAGCTGTCCCATAACCGGCGGTCGCCAATCCTCCAGCATTACAATGGGTCAGGATCTTCATTCCGTCTCTAATGAACCGAGATCCATTTTCACCTATCTTTAGTTCTGTTTCTATTTCATCGCTGAATATTTTAAAAGCTCTCAGCGCGATCAATTCACACAGACGCCCGGGATTAACCTCCTGGGTACCGAACACGGAAAAGATCCTCTCAAGCGCCCAGGAAAGATTTACGGCGGTAGGCCTCGTTGCTTCAAGTTTCTTTCTCGCTTCCAGACACCGGTCTTTAATATCTGCAGATGAAATATCGGGAAACGAAAATGACCTCATACCCTCTTCTCTGTCGAAAGCATATTCGAGGCTGCCGGTTGATTTAGAGCGAATCATATTGTCAAGATGAAGCAACAATCCATATGAAGCAGCAATTCCTATTGCCGGAGCTCCCCTTATTCTCAACGAACAAATAGCCTCGACAACTTCATTCAGTTCGCGGAGGTAAATAAATTTCTCATTTTCAGGGAGCAGAGTTTGATCTAGAATTCTAATGACCCCCCTTTTATAATCAATTGTCTCAATTAACATCGGGTATTCACTCTCCAATTATATTTACCAGAACCTTCCTCTCGCGGGGCCTGTTATCAAAATCGATAAACACAATCTGCTGCCATCTTCCTGTAAGCAGTTTACCATCAGATACCGGTATTGTAACTGAAGGACCTACAAGAGCGGCTCTAAGGTGAGAAAAACCATTTCCATCACCCCAGGTCTCATCATGTTTGTATTTAACATTCGACGGAATTATTTTTTCAAAAAAATCGGGTAGATCAACTAAAAGTCCCGGCTCATATTCTATTGTTGTTACCGCCGCGGTAGAACCTGGAACGAAGACCGCCGCATGCCCGTCACGTATTCCACTTTCAAGAACAGCTGCTGAAATTCTTTCACTAAGGTCGATAATAGTTCCATCACCTTCAGTTGAAAACTTATATTCATCTTTATAAACAAACACTGCAGAAGCCCTTTCTTTTCTAATCTTCCAATAACATCATAAAGAATCTGATTCTTCTAACATTCTAAATAGAAGCCCGACCGGCAAACCTACAACATTAAAATAACATCCCTCTATTTTAGAAATAAAAGGTGCCGCTAATCCCTGTATCGCGTATCCCCCCGCCTTATCGAAAGGTTCGGAAGTATCGGTATAAACCTTTATCTCTCTCGGGCTGAGATCCTTAAAGTACACCTTTGTGCTCTCATAATCGGTTATCATTTTATTTTCAGGAGCAATAACAACAACGCCGGTTACAACTTCATGAGACTTGCCGGAGAGAAATGCAAGCATCTTACTTGCTTCATCTCTGTTGGCCGGTTTACCCATCTCTTTATTCCGGCAGATAACCACAGTATCAGCCCCTATGATTCTTTTTCCGGGACATGATCTCTGAGCACAAACGGCTTTCAATTCAGCCAGCTTAGTCGCTTTCCTTACGGGATCATCTCCTGATATTTCATCCTCCTTGAGGCCTGCCACAAAAATCTCGAAATTAAACCCGAGTTCTTTAAGAATCTTCCTCCGGCGCGGTGAGCCTGAAGCAAGAACCAGGTTATCCTGGGCACTTATTGAAAGAAATGGGTTCATAAATTATATCAAGAAATATCTTTGTTTCTGTTGATAATCAATGTTACCGGACCATCATTTACCAGCTTCACTTTCATTTTAGCACCAAAGGCACCCTCTGAAACCCTTGGATAATAACTACTCATAATTTCAATAAATTCTCTGTATAACTCCTGAGCTTCGTGTGAAGGAGCACTCTCGGTATAAGCTGGCCTTCTTCCCTTATTACAATTTCCATAAAGAGTAAATTGTGAAACGACTAGAATGCCGCCTTCCATATCAAGCACCGACAGATTCATTTTGCCATTTTTATCCTCAAATATTCTGAGTCTCAGACATTTTCTTGCCACCCAGTCAAGGTCAGCAGTGGAATCGCCTTTTCTGAAAGCTGCCAGAACAAGTATTCCTTCATTAATAGAAGCTATATTTTTTCCGTCAACTTCAACACCGGCTTCCGACACCCTCTGAACTACTACCCTCATTACTACCTCCATAAAATAACTTCAAATTGGAATATACTTGAAATATTAAAAATAAAGAGGATTATTTCAAAGATTATGCAACAATTCACTAAGACAGAGATCCAGAACTATGAATTGTTTTTCCAATCTACCTCTGTAATAATTCTTCCGGAAATTAACCAGTATATCAAGTTTCTGACCGTAAATATCATGGCTTTTCCAAACCCTTCCTTTGGAAAACCCAATAAAGTCGACAAGCTTAGATGAATTCTGCCTTCCATTGAATTTAAGATGTCTCCTTCCTACAATGCGGCATTTATCACCGACATCGACCCCCCTCAGGATAAAAAGAGGTTCAGTATTACCGGGTCCAAAAGGCGCCATAAGCTCAATGAAAGATAAGAGTTCCGTATCAAATTCATCAATTGATATTTCCATATCAGCTTCATAAACAGACGCAGGTAAATCATCCCCGGTAAATTCTCTCGCGACACCGTCGAACATATTCGTGAAACTCGCTATGTTTTCTTCCAGAATACTGAACCCTCCTGCTTCTTTGTGCCCTCCAAAAGCTATAAGCAGTGATGAACATCTTTCAAGCGCGGCTTTTATATTTATGGTTCCCGCGGACCTCACCGATCCCTTGCATACACCATTATCCTGAACTGCTATAAGAGCTGAAGGCAATCCGTATCTCTCGGCCAATCTCGCGGCCCCGATTCCGACTACTCCCTGGTGCCAGTCGGGTGATGAAAATACAAGCGCGTTCGGGTTACCTCTCTTCAAAAACATATCCGCGAGATAGTAAGCCTGTTCGGTCACTCTTCTATCCCGAAACTTGCGCTGGCTATTCTTCTCTTCTATTCCATTGACAAGATCAAATATCCTCTCACTGTCATTTTCGATCAAAAGTTTTACAACTTCACGCGCGCTTCCTATACGACCGGGGGAATTAAGTCTGGGTATTATGGTAAAACAAACCTGTCTGGCATTGAAATCATTACTGTTCAACCCGGATTTAGCTCTCAAAGCTTCCAGGCCGGGCCGTGACCATTTTGACATTGCCTTTAACCCTAAAGAGACTAGTATTCTATTCTCATCACAAAGAGGCATATAGTCCGCAAGCGTTCCCAGAGCTACAAGATCAATATACTTTTCCATAGAAAAATCAGCTTTAATAGATTTTGCAAGAGCTTGAACAAGCTTGAACGCCACTCCAACTCCAGCAAGATCCCTGAATGGATATTCTTCGGCAGGGTATTTCGGATTAAGAAAAGCATCAGCGCCAACTCTTGAATTCGTCTCGTGATGGTCAGTTATTAATACCGCTACCCCCTTTTCCTTAAGGAAAGAAACAACTTCATTATCGTTTGACCCGCAATCAACCGAAACAACCAGTTTCAAACCTTTTTGTACACCCTTTTTCATAACTCTCATCGCCAGGCCGTAACCGTCCTTTTTCCGGCTGGGAACAAAATAGCTTACATTGGCACCTGCTTCCTTCAGAAACTGAAAAAGGAGAGCGGTTCCGGTTACGCCATCAGCGTCTAAATCTCCATGAACAAGGATCAAATCTTCATTTCTGATAGCTTCAAGAACAAGTGAAACCGCTTTTTCCATTTCATTGAACTGAAAAGGATCGTAAAGTCGATCGAAAGAGGGGTTGAGAAAAAGATCAACTTCTTCCGGGTTCCTGAACCCTCTGCACCATAGCAAATGAGCTTGAATTGTTGTAAGGGAGCATTCTTCGGAAAGTCTCTTTATACCAAGTCTGTCAACATCTTTCAATACCCACTTATTCTTCTTACCGGGACTTTTTCTTCTCACAAATCGATTCCTCACTAATCCAACGGTTAAATCAATAAAAGAACCCGGTGGTAAAGTAAAGCTGTAAGCCGAATCCTGTTCCGACCTTCCAGGAAGGCCGGCTGTGATCATTTATCTCAGGATCACCGTTACCGGGGATCTCAAGCAACCTACCCAAGAGTCAAGCGAAGCGGGCAACTTCTCCTCTGCTATTTGGTCTTTCTCCGGATGGGGTTTGCCAGCTGCCACCGTCACCGGCGGCACTGGTGAGCTCTTACTTCACCTTTTCACCCTTACCTCTTAAAGAGGCGGTATATTTTCTGTGGCACTTTCCTTGGGTCACCCCACTGGGTATTACCCAGCATCCCGCCCTGTGGAGTTCGGACTTTCCTCGAGTGATATCACACCCGCGATCACACGCTTAACTTCACCACCGGTTAGTTTTACAAAAAAATTCCTGCCTGGGCTAATATAGCAAAGAAGTTCAAAGATATCAAAGCAGATATACTTACTGTTTTAATCCTCTCTGCCTGCCAGTAAATCCCCGGCAAGCTTATCGGCTTCCTTATTCCTGGATCTGGAGATATGAGAATATTTACACTCATCGAAAGCTTTATCCATTTCCTTTACCTTTTGAGCAAGAACTTTGAGATTGTCGTCCCTTATTCTGTACCTGCCGGTTAATTGCCTTACAACCAACTGGCTATCAAGTTTGAAATTAACCTTTTTCGCGCCAAGATCCCTTGCCAGAGTTATTCCAAGAATCAACGCTTCATATTCGGCCACATTATTCGTAGCTCGTCCAAGTTTTATTGCCCTGGATGAGAGCATTACTCCGGATTTAAGATATGCTACGGCAGCGGCAGAAGCGGGCCCGGGGTTACCTTTTGAAGCACCGTCACAATAAACATCAAGGGAAATCTCTTTCTGGCCGGTATCAACCACATCGGCTGCCTGTTTTTTTTGAGATTCCGTAACTGAAACATTTGCATACTGTTTAATACGATCAGACAAATCAAGCAAACTTCTTCTTACCTCATCGAGGGTTTCAAAACCAGCCTTTTCTGCTGCTTCATCAAAGCTCTTGCCCGCTGAAATCTCTTTAATAAATTTCTTAAGCCTATTCATAACTTTCAGTTTTTTGATCCTCCGGATAGTAGACAATTATTCTGCCACAGAATTCACATTTTATTATCTTGTTGTTTTTGCGTACTTCATGCGCCTTTTGAGGAGGCAATTTTGAAAAACATCCCTGGCAGACATCACCAACCAGATTGCCGATAGCGGTATCTCCCTTCGCATTAAGAATTCTCTGGTATTCTTTCCTCACCTTTTCAGACAGATGAGGGAGAATTCTCAATTTTTCATCTTCAATCACTTCACATTGTTCACGGCTATTTTTTATCTCATTCTCCAATTCATTTCTTTCCATCAACAGTCTTTCTTTCTTACCTGCAACATCATCAGAGAACTGTGATATTTCATCCTCTTCCTTATCAATTTTTTCCAGCAGTTCAAGCATCCTTTCCTCATGTGTTTCAAGTTTACCTGTCAGATACTTTACCTCATGTTCCCAGGCTCTATAAGCAGCGTTACTTTTTATTTCATTTTCTTCAGCCTTTTTCTTCTGAATCTTATCATTTTCAGATTTGATAACACCATTGAGGTGACGTTCCTCTTTTTTCATTTCTTCAAGCTTTTCTTCCTTCTCTCTCAATTTATCATCCAAAACCGATATCATTTGATCGATCTTTTTTATCCTTAACGGATTACTTTCAAGAACATCCTTGTTCTCTTTTATCTTCAAGTCCTTTTTCAAAAGTTTTATAAGATATTGAATGTCCTCTCCGGCATTATTCATATCTACTCACCTTCCAGTAAACTATAAAAAAACCTCCCCGGGAGAGGAGGTATAACTGATATTAACCAATATGTCTTAGCAACTCTAAGATAAGATTTAATTTCTTTTCTTTTCGTTTTATCCCAATTGACTCTCTCATACCCATCCACTCTCTAAAGGTAAAGAAAGAGTGAATTTTACTAATAATGGGACAGCTAGTCAATAATTTTCTTGACTTAATTTATCCAATAGTTTACAGGTGATTTTCTAAATAATTTTCGGGTTTTTGTATCTATTAAACTATTATTCATCAGAAATTATATCAGTACATTTTTCCCAGGGAAGCTTTTTTAATGTCCAATTATCACCACCGTCTGTGGTCTTTAGAACGATGGAATAATCATACAAATTGCCGTCGATCATTTTTTCCCGGCCTCTTCCAACAATCCAACCGTAATTATCGTCAACAAAATATATATCCCTCATATCAACTATTCTCTCATCTTCAGACATAATTTCCGTCCAGGTGTTTCCTCCATCTACCGTTTTGATAATTTTATCATTTCCCACCGCGAAACCGTTCATCAGGTTCTTGAAGAAAAGTCGTCTGATCTCAGCATTATTCAATTGAGACACCCATGTTTTTCCTCCATCTTCTGTTTTAAGAATAACCGAACCCCCTCCCCATCCTGTATTCGCGTCCACAAAACTGATCGTCAATAATCCCCTTAAAACAGAATAATTCGTCCCATCTACCGTTTCCCAACTCCTTCCGCCATTTTCTGTCTTATACATAATTTCCGGATCAGATTCATTAAACCTGCTCCCAAGCATATAGAGATTATTTGAATCAATTATACTCATACCCCACGCGTTACGTTCCTGTACAACGGAATTCCAGTTATTCTGCCAGGTTGCACCCATATCTTCAGTTCTATACACTCCATGTGTGCCAAGCACAAAACCGATCGAATCACTCACAAATTCGACTCCATAAAGATCATCATCTGGAAAAACATCGAATGATATACCTATCCATTCAACTCCTCCATCTTCTGTTCTGTATATATTCCCATCCTCACCAACTATCCAGCCGTTATCACTGTCTAAAAAATATGCGCCGAAAAGATTGCCGCATTCAATCTTGTTTCCAATCCAGTTTTCACCACCGTCATTAGTTCTGGCAACAGTGCCTTTATCCCCTACAATCCATCCATTATCTTTATCAACAAAAAAAACATTATTCGCATTATATAAAACACTTTCAGGCTTTTCAGATTTCGCCTCCGGAGCTGTCACACTATCCTCTGAACATGAATGTACCTCAAAATAAATGAAGAATATTATCAAAAGCGCGAGAAGAATGTTCCTTCTTCTGTTTCCCATTTTGTCCTCCAAACTGCAATTATAATGTGTAAAATGCCTGAAACAACAAAAATATTAATGACCATATAATGTGTAACATGTTGTTTATTAATCAGTTATGCTTATCTCATTTTAAAGACCTCATTTTATGTGACTCAAGAAAATGAAAAGCAATCTTCAGACCAACTGCAGGTTATCTTCTTTTGTGATATAAATTTAAAAACAGGAAGGTTTCTTGGTGGGCCCAGCAGGATTTGAACCTGCGACCGACCGGTTATGAGCCGGGAGCTCTACCGCTGAGCTATGGGCCCCTCATCTATTGAAATTTTATCAGAAGTCAATCTAACATTTGAAAATTTATTAATCAACACTTTTATGTAAAGCCGGTAATAATTTTAACCTGATCAGCCCCCCGGCTTTATAAATCTATTCAGGCAGTTACACATCGATATATCCCTGCAGCTTTCTGCTTCGACTTGGATGAGTCAATTTGCGGAGAGCTTTAGCTTCAATTTGCCTTACTCTTTCTCTTGTGACTTTGAATATTTTACCAACTTCTTCGAGTGTTCTCGGCGTTCCGTCACCGAGACCGAATCTCAGTCTTACTACCTTCTCTTCCCTGGGGGTGAGAGTAGCCAGCACTCTTGCGACCTGATCGGTCAGCATTGAATGAGCGGCATTTCTGTCAGGTGATATTGATTCGTCATCTTCAATAAAGTCGCTCAATTTACTGTCGTCATCATCACCAACAGGACGGTCAAGAGAGATAGGCTCGACGCCCGCTTTCATAACGCTCTTAACCTTATGAACAGGGTAATCAAGTTTCTTTGCCACTTCCTCGGCAGTCGGCGCGCGTCCAAAAAGCTGCAGAAGCTCCCGTCTGGTTCTTGAAACTTTGTTAATAGCTTCAATCATATGCACCGGAACTCTTATTGTTCTTGCCTGGTCGGCTATAGATCTCGTGATAGCCTGCCTGATCCACCATGTAGCATATGTACTGAATTTGTAACCCTTCCTGTAGTTGAATTTTTCTACGGCACGCATCAAACCACTGTTACCTTCCTGGATAAGATCCAGAAATTCAAGCCCTCTGTTCGTGTAACGCTTAGCGATTGAGATAACGAGTCTGACATTTGCTTCTATCATATTCTGCTTTGCTCTCTCGGCTGCTAATTCACCTTTATTTATCTTCATTACTGTCGATTTGAGAAACTCTAAATCTACCCTGTTCTTTTCCTCAACAGTCCTTATTCTGCGCCTGAGATCCTTTATTTTCTTTTTGAAATCTTTTAAGTTGGACAGATCCCAATCAAGATTCTTCTCAAGTTCCTTTTTCTTCTTCCCTTTCCCTTTTAGTATTTTAATTGCCGCATTGAGCTCTGTATAACTCATGCCGGCAAACTTTTCATACTCTTTTATCTCTTTATAATCATTTTTCAGCTGTTCGTAACAAGATCTTATATTTTCAACGATCCTGTCAATCTGTTTTGGATGCAGTCTTAATTTCTTGTTACACTTAACAATATCCTGTTTCACTTTATCCAGCTGGGCGTTGATCTTTTTCTCTTTATCTTTAGATATTTTCTTATCTTGAATTGCTTTGAGCTGATCAGCTTTCCGGCGAAGCTTTATATTCTTTTTCATTAACGTCAAATATTTACTCATTTCCTTCTTGCCTACTAAATGTGGATGAAGCCCTCCGGTTTCAAGCTTTATGACGTTTTCAAGTCTAATCTCTCCTTCTTCAAGTTGATCTACAAAACCCTGCAGTTCATCAGCCATAATTGGAAGTTCGAAGAGAGCGGACAAAACAATATTATTACCGGATTCAATCCTTTTGGCTACTTCTACTTCACCTTCCCTGTCAAGGAGGGGAACTTTCCCCATTTCCCTGAGGTACATGCGCACGGGATCATCATATTTTACCCTGCTCTTCATTGCTCGGGCAACCTTCTTGGCCTCTTTCTTCTTCCTTCTGTCTTTAGCATTTATTTTTAGAGAAGCCTTCTCTTCACTTTCGAAAAACTCGATATTCGCTTCACTCAAACGATCGTAGAGTTCGATTATGTCTTTTGGATTGATATCATCATTCAAGAAGGAATCAATTTCTTCATTTAAAATATACCCTTTTTCTTTTGAGACTTTCTTTATCTTTTTGACTATTTTCTCATTCTTCTCTTTGCTCATCAGAGTTATTATCCTCCTTGCAACCCAAGTTTCCCAAGTTCCCTGGCTATCTTTCGGTAGGCCTCGGCGATTTCGATCTCCTCGGCGGAATTCCCTGCACCGGAAATTGAGTGAAGTTCATCCAGTCTTTCCTTCATCATTACCATTTCCCGCCTTAGAGCCCTACGTTTCAACCAGAGCAATGTATCGTCAAGCAATTTTTCAGCCGGTCCGGGCGGCGGCTGGATAAATGCGATCTGTGCCGCAAGATCGGATAGCTCAGGATCCTTGATTTTTCCAAAAAATTCCGCGCTATTCAATTCTACTCCATCTTTTACCGCTTTCTGAAAACACCGGTAGTACTTCCTGAAAATCTCTCTCTTAAGATCATCCTCTAAAAGATTGTCTAGAATCCTTTTAGCAAAACACTCCCTTTTCGATCCAATACTGAAGAGTAATTTCTGGTTCTGCGCTACTTTGTCATCAAATGAATCCTTGGTTTCCCTCTTTTTCTTTCTTCGTTTTCCCGGTTTAAATCCAGCTCTAAGATCATCAATTGGTATATCAAAGATATCCGATATTTCTTGAAGATACAGATTCCTGTCAACTCTGTCACGAACATGTGAAACGGTATCAATCAAGTGCTTAATAATACGGCTCTTTCGTGCTCTTTGTTCTTTTCCTTTCCTGGAAATTTTGCTGAGGTAAACAAAATAATCGTCAGCAGAGTTCAATAGACTCCGAAACGCTCCCGCTCCATTCTTATTCACATAGCTATCCGGATCCTCACCCTGTGGTAATACAACTATCTTAATAGTAAGGCCTTCTATCAACAACTGATCAGCCGACCTCACAGCGGCGAGCATACCCGCCCTGTCACCGTCATTGATAATATAAACACGTTTAGCGTATCTCGCAAGTAATCGTGCCTGTTCTTTTGTAAAAGATGTTCCGCATACGGCGCATACATTCCTGAAACCAGCCTTCCAGAGCATCAGTAGATCCATGTAACCCTCAACCAATAAGGCAGTTTTGGACTTCCTGATGAATTTTTTGGACTTATTTAATCCGTAAAGTATTTTTCCTTTAGAATATACCGGGCTCTCAGAAGTATTAAGATATTTTGGTTCCGATTTGTCAAGAACCCTTCCCGCAAATCCAACAGTTCTATTCGTTAATGTATATATCGGATATATTATTCTATTCCTGAAATAATCTCTGTACCCCCCCTTACTTCTCATAACCAATTTCAGTTTCAATAGAATATCCTTCGACAAACCGTCTTTAGCGGCTCTCTTATATAAATTGTCCCAACCCGGCGGCGCGAAACCTAAATTAAAATCTTCCATCAGACTATTATCTATTCCTCTTCTTTTCAGATATTCAACAGCATTTTTCCCGGATTCAGTTTTCAATAAAATCCTTTTATAGTATTTTCCCGTATAATTCAAAGCGCTGTAAAAAGGGTCCAGTCTCTTACTACTCTTACCCTTATTTAAATAGAGATCAATATCGATTCCGAGTTTAGCGGCAAGCTTTCTTACGGCTTCAATAAAGCTGACCCCTTCATAATCCATAAGAAAACTAAAAACATTTCCCCCCTTGCCACACCCAAAACAGTGATAAATCTGTTTATCTGGACTAACAACAAAACTGGGGGTTTTTTCATCATGGAAGGGACAGAGAGCTTTGAAATTCATTCCTGATTTCTTCAAATCAAGCACTGAACCGATAACATCAACAATATCAGATCTGTCGCGGATTTCATTTATTTTTTCTTCCGGAATCATCTAATCAATCAACTGCCCGTTAAATACCATTTATTATAATTCTCCAGAGAATCTCTTCAAAATAACAAAATATGTAAAAAAGAGTTATTTTAATTCCACAACTGCCACACCATCTCCACCTATCGCCGCTTCCCCCGGATGAATTTCCTTAACACGGGGATCATCTCTCAATCTATTGTACACAGCACGCTTAAGAATCCCTTTTCCTATTCCGTGAATTATCCTCACACTCGGTAATCCCTGAAGAACAGCACGGTCTATCAAGCGATCTATTTTTTCAAGCGCTTCAACCCTCTCGAGTCCTCTTATCATAATTTCAGGGTAGACAGGATCTGCTGAGGCAGCCCAGTTTATCTTTCTGCTTTTCCCCCTGTCAGCTTTTTTCTTTAAGATAAGAAGGTCTCCCACATTTGTTTCTACCCTGATCCCACCCTCGAGTTCCACAAATACTTTTCCTGAATCAGTTTTGGAAATCACTTTGGCTTCTTTACCCAAACTTAATATTTTCACCCAGTTACCTTGTTTAATGTCACCGGGGAAAAGATTTTGAACTTCCCTATCCCTCTTTACTCTTTCCTCAAGAATACGCTTTCTTCTGGAAACCTGTTCCTTAGCCCTCTTAATTGACTTTTTATCCGCTTGTGTAGCTCGAATATCATTTACAAGACCTTCAATATCCGCTCTGGCGTCAGAGACAACTTTTAAAGCTTCCACCCGGGCTTCATTCTTATATTTCTCAATATTTTTGTTTAAATCATCCAAACGCCTGCCGTAATCGGCAGCTAAATCGGTCAATTTTTTCTCTTTATCCTCAGATTTACGCAAACTCTTTTCAAGTAATTGCCGTTTTACTTCAAGATATGCCAACAACTCCTCCAAATCCTGCGATGCATCATCAAGATTGCTCCCCGCTTCATCTACAATATCAGGGTCTAAACCAAGCCTGCGGGCGGTTTCAAGTCCCCAGCTCCTTCCCGGTACACCTAATTTCAATTTATACAGGGGTTTCAAATCAACAGGATCGAATACCATAGTAGCATTAATAACCCCATTTTCCCTATGTGCCCAACCTTTCAAACCGGTAAAATGCGTTGTAACTAAAACTCTGCCGCAAATTCCTTTTAATCTTGTCAGCACCGCCTCGGCTAAAGCCTGACCTTCTTCATGTGACGTCCCGTCCCCGATTTCGTCGATAATTACTATTGACCGACTGCTTACAACACTTAAAATCCTTTTAATCCTCAACACCCTTGAAGAAAAAGTGCTCAGTGATTTTTTTATTGACTGGTCATCTCCAATATCAACAAACACATTATTATAATTTGGTATTTCAGTACCTTTCATTGCGGGAACCAGTAATCCTGAGCGATCCATTAAAATAATTAATCCTATTGTCTTAAGAACAACTGTCTTTCCACCGGCGTTGGGACCTGAAATTACTATAACTTTAAGGTCTCTGTTTGCTTCAAGGTCGAGCCCTACAGTTTTTTTTCCTTTATTTTCCTCTTCAAGCTGCTTCTGCAGAAGGGGGTGTCTCGCTTGCCTCAGAATCAAACGTCCGTCTGAAGAATGGTAGGGGCTCGAGCAATGGTATTGACGGGCGAAGTCCGCGGAAGCGCTTATAATATCTAATTTGCACAATATATCCTGATTCTTCTCAAGAACGGTAATTTTTTCGCAAATATCTTCAGTCAGATCCCGCAATATTCTGAATATCTCTTTTCTCTCATCCTGAAAAAGAGCTTCAAGCCTGTTATTATCCTCTATAAGTTCTAACGGCTCTATAAATACTGACGCTCCACTGCTGCTCTCATGATGTACAATTCCTTTGATATCAGCCGCGCTGCTTCTTGCAATTGAAACTACATATCTGTTGCCGCGGACAGTTACAAACTCACGTCCTTCCCCTCCTCCGCCAGCGGCAGCAAAATCGGCGAACCTCTTTCTCAAACTTTTTTGAACACTTCTAATCTCACTTCTCAGTCTGGAAAGTCTTTTGCTGGCATCATCAACAATTTCATAATCATCCCCTATCACAGATAATATTCTATCGGCAAGCTCTTTATTAATATCAAACCCTCTGGAATAATTTGACAGAACCGGAAAATTTTCTGAATTCTTCGAGAAGTATTCCTTAACTTTCCGAGCCCGATTCTCGCCTTGCGCTATTTGAACGATTTTCCTGTTTTCAACAATTGTCCCCTTAGAAGATATCTCCTCTAAAAGATCTTTGCTGTCTTCCCAGCCGGCTATGGGTATAGATTTGCCTATATCCAAGAAACTTACAAGCTCAAATACTTCTCTCTGATTGCGTTCTATATCCTCAGTGGATTTCAGAGGTCTTATGGAATATATTTTTTCTCTTGCTCTTTCAGACCTGGCGTAGCCGGCGATTATTCCCAGCACAGAGTCAAATTCCAGTTTCTTTGAGGTGTGAAAGAATTCTTCTTCCATGAGCGAAGTATGCACAACTGTTTATTCCTTATATATCTTATTGTAATTATGATTGTACAGGATCTGTTCCCGGAACGCTTTCTTTTATCTTATCTTTTTTTCTATCAATGTTATCTCTGATTTCCTGCATTTTTTTTCTGCTCTTTTCTATAAAATGCTTTTTAGATCGAGTTATTCTGTCAAAATCCAGTTCTCCGGGGCCTATAGAGGCTACCGCATCAAAAAGTACCGGCAATACAGGCTTAACGAATGAAATAAAGCGATCTCTTTCAAGTTCTTTCTTAAAACCCGGATTAATAGGAAGACTGAAAAGAATTACAAGGATCAGGCTCGAAAATAACAACCCTTTAATCGCGCCGAACAGACCACCCATTATCCTATCGAAAGAACCCAGAATAGTCATATTAATCAATTTTTTTAAAGTCAGGGATATAAAATGAAAAAGTATAATAATTCCAATGAATAAAATCACGGCCGACATTATCAGGCAGATATTATAAGAAAGTTCCATGCTTGATTCAAGATACGCGGCCAACCGATGGGCCAAATAAAATGAACCGATAAAAGCAGCTATAATACCCAAAACATCCAGGATTTGCCTTATAAGCCCGCGCCTGATTCCCGAGAGAAGAAAATAGAAGATTATAATAACTATTACTATGTCAATTACGGATTTCAATATAAACTACTCACCGGCTTTTAAAATATCAATTGCCATTTGTTTAACCATACTGCCGTCTACTCTTCCCTTGAATTTACTCATTATCGGCCCCATCACACGCCCCATATCCCTCGGGGTCGAAGCTCCGGTCTTTTCGATGATCTTCTTAAGCTCAATCCGAATTTCATCTTTATCAAGCTGTTTAGGAAGATAGGTAGTTACAATTTCAAGATCGGCGCGTTCATTAGAAACAAGATCTTCTCTAGCGCCTTTTTGAAATTCCGCTATCGATTCTCGGCATTTCCGGGCATAGCTCGAAATAACTTGAATTTCCTTCTCTTCATCGAGCTCTCCGCCCTGTTCAATCTGGGCATTTTTCAAAGTACTGAGAAGCATACGCAGTACCTTTAATTTCACCTTCTCTCTACCTTTAATAGCATCCTTCAAATCATCCTGTATTCTAGCGGCAAGTTTGTTTCCACCCATAATTTTCCTTTGAATCTGAACCAAATTTACAATAATTAAATATACCCCCGCAAGTCATCTTATGTCAACTGCACAGTTTAAAATATAAATTAAGGATATCTTATTAATTATGATTTAAAAAATTCCTCAGAAAAGCAAATATTGAAGACAGGTTGGGACGATATTTTTGTATCTCTTTATTATTCAAAAATAGATCTCATATAAAATACAAGGCATATAGCCGCAGTTTCACTTCGCAGCCTTGAGTTACCCAGTGAAACAGGTATCGCTCCCTTCTCTTGAAGCATATCTTCCTCATTTTCAGTCAGCCCGCCTTCGGGACCAATGACTCCAAGAACCCTGCCGGTAGTCACCCGGTTTTCTGCTTTCCGGCTCGTTCCTCTTCGCGCCAGATATACTCTTTCATAATCATCAGTTATATTTAAAAGATCATTAAAACAGAATATGGATTCAACTTCGGGGAAATAGGCCTGCCCCGACTGTTTGCAGGCGGCAATAACTTTGCGATTTAATCTCTCTTTCTTCTTTTCCGCCTCTTTTTTCTTACCGCGCCAGATGGTTCTCTCAGACAGATAGGGTATTATTCTACGCGTTCCAAGTTCGGCAGATTTTTCAACAGCAATATCCATCCTGTTTGCTCTTAAAAGGGGTATAGCTATATCGGGCCTGAATAAAGCGGAAGATCTCTTCTTGCCGGTTATTTCAACAAGGGTTTTACGCGCGTCAGACTGCTTGACTTTCGCTTGGTATATACCCCCGCGGCCATCGAGCAACTTAACTCTTTCGCCCTTTTTGATTCTGTTAACTACAGAAAGGTGATGTGACTCACTTTCGGAAAGATACACATCCTTTCTATCAGAATTATCCTCTGAGAGATAAAAATAACGACTATCTGCCATTTTGACTCTGCGTATTTATTGTTAAAGAAAGAACCGCTTGAATAATATGGTTAACCGGCTGTCATGAATAGATCTTCTTCCCGCATTCGGGGAGTTTGCTATTTATATTCTTATCAAGTTCTTTAAAATACTCTTTATCCTTCTGGCTGAGGTTCTGAGGAGTCCAGGCAACTATACGTACTAACTGATCACCGCGCCGTCTTGAATTCAATACTGGAATCCCCTTACCTTTCAATCTCAGTATCTTATGAGAATGGGTTCCCTCGGGAATTTTTATAACCGCTTTTCCCGACAATGTTGGTATTTCAACACGATCGCCTAAAGCTAATTGTGAAAATGTTACAGGCAAATTGCACAAAACATCATAACCGTGTCTTTCAAATACCTTATCTTCAACCTCATCTATCATTATATTAAGAGTACCCGGAGGACCCCCTTTTGGGCCCGCATCCCCTTCTCCCTTCAGTGAAATATAGTTTCCTGAAGTCACTCCTGCCGGTATTTTTACTTCAACTGTTTTTGTACCTTTAACTCTTCCTTCTCCACCACATTTATTACACGGATTTTTTATAATAACTCCATCACCGTTGCAAGTTGGGCAAACTGTAACATTTATAAACTGCCCAAAAAGAGAACTTGAAGTCTGTTTGACTTCTCCCCTTCCACCACATGTGGTACAGGTCTGTTTAGAAGATCCCTTCGCGGCGCCTGAACCTCCGCAGGCATTACATGGAACCATTTTCTTAACTTTAATCTTCTTTGTAATACCCTCTGCTACTTCCTTAAGTGTGAGCTTAAGTTTTATCTGAAGATCTCTTCCCCTTCTGACCCTTTGCCCTCCCCTGCTTCTTCCGCCGCCGAAAAATTCCTCAAACCCGCCGAATCCCCCTCCACCGCCAAAATCACGCATAAATGCTCTTAAGGCATCACTTATATCAAAGCCTCCTCCTCCAAAACCTCCAAAGCCGGAAGCGCCGCTTGCGGCGCCTGAAAGACCCGCGTGGCCGAATTGATCGTATCTGGCTCTGCTTTTACTGTCCTTTAAGACTTCATAGGCTTCTGTGGCTTCTTTAAACTTTTCTTCAGCCTCTTTATCACCGGGATTCTTATCCGGATGATATTTTATCGCCAATTTGCGATAGGCCTTTTTTATCTCATCGATCCCGGCACTTCTATCAACGCCTAAAACCTCATAATAATCTTTTTTTCCCATATCTTAATAAATCTCTATTAATTTAATCGAAAAATCTAAAATTTATTCCTTAAAAGTGATCGAATTGATTTTATTACTTAGAATCAATATCTGCACAGCTCAATATATCAATATTCCGGCTTAATTGCGAACCTTTATTTCATTGTTAACTACTTGATGGAACCATTTAACAGTTACCTTTCTTCTTTCTCCTTCTTTTTCGCGACCATGACCTTGGCGGGACGTATCACCATTCCATCAAATCTATAACCTTTCAAAACCACATGAGCCACATTACCTGGTTCAACCTCTTCACTCTCGACTTCACCCATAGCCTCGTGAAATTCTGGATTAAATCTATTTCCTTCAGCATCGATTTCCTTAATACCCAGCTTCTCAAGAATACCGTTTAATCTGTTATGAATTAGTTTCATTCCCTTTGTAAAATCATCTCCGTGATCTTTTTCTATTTCGAATGCTCTATCAAAATCATCCAGAACCGGGAGAATATCTTCTAAGACATCAGCGTACATACGTTTTCTCCGCAAATCCTGTTCCCTGCCTATCCTCTTTCTGAAATTATCAAATTCAGCAATCATTCTAAGCAGTCTGTCCTCTTTATTTTCTAACAACCGTTTTGTTTCTTCCACCTCCTCACGCATCTTCTCGATCATCTCATCCTTTTCATTTATAATGCGGACAAGTTCTTTATCACCTTTTTTAGCGGCTTTCTTCTCGGATTTCCTGCTATTCGAACTTATCTTTTCTTTACCCTTCTTAGTACACGGAGAATTTTCGGAAACCTTGTTATTTGAAGGTTTTTCTTTCTTTTTTACAACCTTTTCATCATCTTTTTTCCTAAATTTATTTTCTCTCTTTGATCCATCTTTTCCTTTAACCACTTAATAATACCCCCGCTTACTTGGAAAAATCATATTTAAATTACAACATAAAATCATTATCTGCCCAATTCCCTGACCATTCTGTCAAGTATTGGTAAAACCAATTTATAACTCATCCTGGTCGGTCCCACTATACCAAGAAGGCCTTTATTATCCCGTCTGCAAAAACTATGCGTTACAACAGATAATCTGTTTAATTCCACGGCCTGATTCTCACTGCCTATTGTAACCATGAATTTATTACGCATCCTCTTTTTCATTACCTTCAGCATTAATTCCCTTTGTCCCATTATTGTAACAAGATTCTTAAGGACAATCGGGTCCTCGAATTCAGGTGTATGCCGGGGAAGATCCATATTTCCTATATAGTACTTTAAATCATAAGACCAATCGAAGAGATTACCGGCTTCTTTAGTCACGCACTCTGTAATCTCTCTTTCCACTCCCGCGCTCTCTCGTATAAAACTTCTTAACCTTCCGGCGGCTTCCTCAAGAGGGCATTCAGATATTCTTTCATTAATTATCCGGTTAGCCTCTTTTAAAACATAAGAGGGGTACTGTTTTGGGAATTCAAT
>CAZKNG010000024.1:0-28943 GCA_964554125.1 uncultured bacterium
TATGGCTATAGCCGCGACAATGACAGGTGACGGGAAAATAATGTGGATGGCTTTACCGATCTTTATGATTACAATCGGACTTATCTCTTCGGTTATAGGGATATTCTCTATCTCTGCCCTGAAGAAAGTCGGGCCGCAGTCTGCTCTGAGATACAGTACTTATATAAGCGGAATTATATTTATAATTGGAGCTTACTTCGTGATTACTAATTTAGTTGGAGTGCTGAGTCCTTTCTGGGCACTGCTTTCAGGTATTATCGCGGGAATTCTAATTGGTGTAGAGAGTGAATACTTTACCTCCGGTCCGCCGGTACGTGAAGTAGCCAGGGCAAGCGAGACAGGACCTGCTACAACTATAATAACAGGACTCGCGGTAGGATTTCAGAGCGCTGTTCTTCCAATAATAACTCTTGTTCTGGCGATTTTCGTATCGTTTAAATACGGGGGTGGATTATACGGTATAGCAATTTCCGCAGTAGGTATGCTTTCCACTATAGGTATAGTAATGTCCACAGATTCATACGGTCCTATCGCTGACAACGCCGGAGGAATAGCTGAGATGTCCGGAGCCGGAGAAGATATAAGAAAGGTTACTGACAAATTAGACGCGATCGGCAACACGACAGCGGCTGTAGGAAAGGGGTTTGCTCTTGGATCGGCTGCGTTGACCGCCCTTGCCCTTTTCAGCGCCTATCAGAAGACTGTGGGCCTGGATTCGATAAATCTCACCTCATCGACAACAGTAATAGGTCTTTTCCTCGGCTCTATGATGCCTTTCATGATGGCTTCGATGACTATGAAGGGTGTCGGAAGGGCCGCCAATATGATGGTAAAGGAAATAAGAAGGCAGTTTAAGGAGATTACCGGGTTGATGGAGGGTGAAGCTGAACCAGATGAAGGCAGATGCGTTGATATCGTTACGAGGGCGGCTCTTAAAGAGATGATATTCCCCGGGCTGATCGCCGTCGGGGCTCCCCTTATTGTAGGTTTTCTGATAGGCCCTGAAGCTCTCGGAGGATTCCTTGCGGGAGCTACAGCTACAGGTGTTCTAATGGGTATATTCATGTCAAACGCGGGCGGAACCTGGGATAACGCCAAGAAGTGGATAGAGGAGGGGAACCTTGGAGGCAAGGGAACAGAGACTCACTCGGCATCTGTTGTTGGAGACACAGTTGGAGATCCCTTCAAGGATACTTCAGGACCGAGCATGAATATTCTCATAAAGCTGATGTCTGTTGTGTCTCTTGTATTTGCGCCTTTACTTATATTGTAAAGGGGGAGTTAATAATCTTGTAGTGTATATCTTTTTCCGGTCGTTCTGCGAGCGGTTAAATTTACCGGAGATTCACAGGTTGGAAATTTGAGTAAGATTTCAAGTCTCTGCCCCGTATATGCTGGGCAGAGACTTTTTTTTGTCCTATAATAACAATGGGGTATCAAAAAATCCTTGCGGATCCTTATCCGCAATTTTTAACCTGTTACTCTGGCAGCATAGGATTTGAGATTGTGTATTTCTCGCAGTATAAAGATTATAGTGAGCTTTTAAGAGGCGGTTATTGTTTGAAGGAAGGAGCGCTATGGCACTAACGGTTGGAATAATAGGCCTTCCGAATGTGGGGAAATCAACCCTTCTCAACGCTCTGGCCAGTACTGAGGCCGAAGCGTCTAACTACCCTTTTTGTACTATAGATTCCAATAAGGGTGTTGTAGCAGTCCCCGACAAGAGGCTCGAAAGACTCGCGGAGGTCATTAATCCGGTTGACGTAATACCTTCTACAATTACATTCGTTGACATCGCGGGATTAGTGAAGGGAGCCAGCAGAGGAGAGGGATTGGGCAACAGGTTTCTTCATCATATAAGAGAGGCGGATGTGCTGGCTCACGTTTTGAGAGCATTTAATGATTCTAACGTCAGTCATATACAGGGTGATATAGATCCCGCTAAGGATCTGGAGATAATCGAGACCGAATTATTCCTTTCAGATATTGAGCGTGTCGAATCTCAGATCGCGAAAGAAAAAACAAAAACCAGAGCACAAAAGAAGAAGGAGAGAAAAGACCTCGAATTTCTGAGTGAGATTCGAGATAAACTTTCCAGACAGGAAAGAATAAATAGTAATGACTACGCCCATCATAAAAGGGATATTTTATGTGATCTTAATCTTCTTATGGCAAAACCTGTAATTTTTGTTATTAATTCGGGGGAGGATTCCACTGAGGATGGAGAATTTTCAAAAGTACGGGGTATAATAGGATCAAAGATAGAGGAAAAGGACTCTGTAATTATCTCGGCGAAGGTCGAAAGTGAAATATCAAAACTTCCGGATGGAGAAAAAGGAGAGTATATGGAGGCTCTCGGGATAGATGGCGTGGCGATTGATAAATTTATAGAAAAATGCCATAATCTTCTCGGTTTAATAAGGTATTATACAAAAGCTAAGGGTAAACTTCAGGCATGGTCGATAAGGGACGGGACTCTGGCTCCGCAAGCGGCGGGAAAGATTCACAGTGATATGGAAAAGGGGTTTATACGAGCTAAAGTAATGAATTCTGAAGATTTGATATCTCTTGGAAATGAAAATGAATTAAAGAAGAAGGGTCTTTTGAGAACGGAAGGCCACGATTATATTATAAGAGACGGAGATGTAATAGAATATCTTTTTAACGGATAAAGAGGGATATTTATATATCATAGGTGGAATATGATCAGTGTATATGGCCATGAAACAATAGAACATATTGCTGATATGGGGATAAGGGGATGGGGTGCGACTAAGGAGGACGCTTTCAGGGAAGTTGGACTTGCTCTCGCCGAATTGATGTTCGATGTAGAGGGTATAGACGCAGAAGATAATATTGAAGTTGAATGCTCAGAACCTGAACTTGAAGACCTCCTGGTAGAATTCTTAAACAGGTTTCTCTGCAGAATGGATATTGAAGAATTGGTATGCGTGGGTTTAGATGTTGAATCAATAGAACTCACCGGCGGATCTTATAATATTAAAGCGAAAGCGGGATGTATAAAGAGAAGCGGTGTGAAAGAAAGATTGCTTCATGAGGTGAAAGCCGCGACCTACTGTGGGGCGAAAGTAGAGATCTCCGATTCAGGAATATGGGAGGCCGTCTGTGTTGTAGATATGTAGAGAGGAAACAGCGGCGGACGGATTTGAGTATCTTCGTAAGTCCCTTGGATAACCTCGATTCTGGATTTTAGAGAGGGGGTTAACTTTGAATGGAAGTGAGATAGGAATTCATAAAATTAATGATTATCTCTGGGAGATTCCGGCAAGAGGTGACATGATAGTGCCCGCCAGAATATACGCTGACAGAGAATCTATCGATTTTCTTCTTGAGGAAAGCAGAACCAAGCAGTGGGATGCCCTGTTGCAGATACAGAACGTGGCAAAGCTTAAGGGTATTCAGAAAGCCGCTCTGGCTATGGCGGATATACACCCCGGATATGGATTTCCAATAGGTGGTGTTGGAGCGTTTGACCTCGAAGAAGGTGTTGTAACGCTGGCGGGTGTTGGTTTCGATATTAATTGCGGTGTCAGGTCGATCTTTGTCTCCTTGCCGCGTGAGGATATAGAAGATAAAAAGGAGGAACTGGCCGGTGAGCTCTTTAAGTTGATCCCGGCTGGTCTGGGAGCGACCGGTTCATTAAAGTTAACCCTTAAAGAGATCGACTCCGTTCTGAAAGAGGGGGCCCTGTTTTCTCTCAATCGCGGATACGGCACAACAGAGGATCTCGAGTTTATCGAGGAGAGGGGAAGGGTTGAAGGAGCGGACCCGGCTAAAGTAAGCATTCAAGCTAAGAAAAGACAATTAAAACAGATTGGTACATTGGGATCGGGAAATCACTACATTGAAGTTCAGTATGTGGATAAGGTATATTTTAAGGAAGCCGCCGCAATTTTCGGCCTTTCGGAAGGTTCTGTTGTTGTAAGTATTCACACGGGCAGTAGAGCGTTGGGCCACCAGATCGGCACCGATTATCAGAAGGTCTTAAGTAAAGCTTCTCAACGTTACGGAATTCCGGTATATGAGAGGGAGTTGGTGGGCGCGCCGATAGGGAGCAGGGAGGGGAGAGATTATATATCCGCTGTAAGGGCGGGGATTAACTGCGGTTTTGCAAATAGACAGGCGATATCGGGTTTGGTTAGAAAGGCGTTTAACAGAATATTTTCAACGCGAGAGAGTGATATAAGAACTGTTTACGAGGTTGGGCATAACAATCTGAAAGTTGAAAAACACTTAATTAATGACGTGGAAAAGGAACTTCTGGTTCACAGGAAAGGAGCTACAAGGGCCTTCGGTCCGGGAAGGAGTGAAGTTCCCTGTAAATATCGCGAAGTAGGTCATCCCGTTCTCGTAGGAGGGACGATGGGGACAGCCTCTTATATTCTCGTAGGAACTGAAAAGGGGATGAAAGACACCTTCGGCAGTGCTGTTCACGGAGCCGGCAGGGTTAAATCGAGGAAAAAGGCGAGAAAATCGGTTAGAGGTGAAAAGGTGATTGAGGAACTCGCGGAAAAGGGGATTATTGTTATGTCTCATAGTAAGAGAGGGGCGGCTGAGGAATCACCCTCTGCCTACAAGGATGTGGATCAAGTCGTAAATATTATGGAGGGAGCAGGGATCAGCAGACGTGTCGTCAGTCTGAGGCCGGTAATATGTGTAAAGGGATAGGGCTCTGACTACGCTCAGCCGAAACGGCATTTTAGAAAGGGAGAAGTGATAAAATTGGCATTCCATGACCACGCTTATTACAATTCGGAGATTGGACCTATAAGAGTCGAAGCAGAAAATGGTAAAATCACTTTGGTTGAGTTTGATGAAAGCAGACAAAAGTATAACGGCGAAAAATCTCAGAAACCAGGCGGTGCTGTATTAGAATGCGTCAAACAGCTTGATGAGTATTTCAGGGGTAAAAGAAAGGAGTTTGCTCTTGATTTAAGACTCCAGGGAACTGAATTTCAGCAGAAGGTCTGGAAGACCCTTATTGATATACCCTACGGAAGGACAGTTTCATACGGGGATATAGCTCATAGGATAGGAAAGATTGGAGCGGCCAGGGCTGTGGGAAACGCAAATTCAAAAAACAGATTTGTTGTTATTGTTCCCTGCCACCGTGTGATTGGATCGGATGGAGAACTTGTGGGATATGCCAAGGGGCTATACCGTAAAGAATACCTTCTTAAGCATGAGAAAAAGTTTCTTTAGGAATCAATATTTTACTTGCCTTTTCAACCGGCATAGGTATAATCGAGTATAAATATACTTATATTACCGCAACTTAATAAGTAGTAAAACATAAATCGAATTCTTTTTGATCCCTCAGAAAAAAGAAAAGGGAAGGTATTTATGAACAGAATTCTTGTTACAGGATCGGTAGGACAGATAGGGTCGGAACTGACGATCTATCTACGCGAAAGGTATGGAGCGGATAATGTGGTGGCGGGAGGCCGTAAGACAAAGCCGAGTAAGGAACTGAAAGAATCCGGACCTTTCGAAATAGTAGACTGCACTGATATGGAAGCTATACGCGAAGTTGTAGATAAATATCGGATAGATACTATATATCATCTGGCAGCTTTGTTGTCTGCTGTGGCTGAGAGTAATCCCCAGTTGGCATGGAATGTTAATATCAATGGGCTTATTAATGTGCTTGAAGTAGCACGGGAGTATGATTGCGCGGTGTTTACCCCCAGCTCTATCGGCGCCTTCGGACTCAGTACTCCGCTGGATAATACGCCCCAGGACACGATTCAACGGCCGGGAACTATGTATGGCGTAACTAAGGTATCGGGCGAACTGCTGTGTGATTATTATTATAAGAAATATGGTGTAGATACAAGGGGTGTTCGTTATCCCGGTATTATTTCCTATGTGACTCCTCCCGGGGGAGGCACGACCGATTACGCTGTGGAAATATTCTATGAAGCTATAAAGAAGAAAAAGTATACCTGTTTTCTCAAGCGTGGTACAAAGCTCGATATGATGTATATGCCGGATGCTTTGAAGGCCGCGGTTGACCTGATGGAGGCGGACCCCGGTAAGCTTAAACACAGGAATGCCTTTAATGTAACGGCAATGAGCTTTGCTCCTGAAGAGATCAGCGCGGAAGTTAAAAGGATTATACCGGATTTCACGATGGATTACGATGTTGATCCGCTCCGGCAGGAAATCGCCGAATCCTGGCCTAACTATATGGACGATACCGCCGCGAAGGATCAATGGGGATGGAATCCCGATTACGATTTGCCCGCGATGTGTGAAGATATGATTGAAAAATTAAGAGTCAAACTGGAAAAGTAACCGACAGGAGGAAGGTATGGCGTTAGATAGATTAAACAGGGTATTGACCGATCAAGTAAATGAACTGGTTTCTAAAGGAACGGCGAAGGGTAAAGAGGATATAATTGTCGGAGTCAAAAAAGCTCAAGGGGAAAAAGGTCCCAGATATTTTCTCAAAGGGGAAGGGGAAAAGGAATTTCTCCGCATGAACTCGAATTCTTATCTTGGATTAACCCTTCAGGAAGATATCATTAAAGCTGAAGAAGATGCTTCCAGAGAATTTGGCGTGGGACCTGGCGCTGTCCGTTTTATTAACGGTACCTTCAAAGCCCACAGGGATCTAGAGAAGAAACTCGCGGAATTTCATAAATATGAAGACGCGATGATTTACAGCGCCGCTTACGCTACAATGATTGGTGTTTTTGCCGCTCTTACTTCCAAGGAAACAATAATAATAAGTGATGAACTGAATCATAATTGTATAATCAACGCGATTCGTCTCTCGAGGCCAAAAGATAAGAAGATATACAAACACAACGATATGGAAGAACTCGAAGAAAAAATAAAAGAATCTGTGGGCAAATGTAAGAGAGTGCTGATTGTAACGGATGGAATTTTCAGTATGAGAGGGGATAACGCGCCTCTCGATGTCATCTCAGAGCTTTCAAAGAGATACGATTCTGAATTCCCTGAAAATATAATGTTAATGGTCGATGATTCCCATGGAATTGGCGCTATAGGCGAGACCGGGCGGGGTGTCGAAGAATACACAAACGCGGACAGTGTCGATGTCTTAATCGGCACTCTGGGGAAAGCGTTTGGTGTAAATGGAGGATATGTTGTATCAAGCGAAGCGGTTACGCGGTTTCTCAGGGAGAAAGCGGTAACCTATATCTATTCCAATCCGATAACCGTCGGTGAAGCTGCCGCCTGTATCAAGGCAATAGAGTTTCTTGACAGTGAAAAGGGACTCGAACGCCTTAAATATGTGGGCAAACTGATGAAAAGATTTGAGAATGGATTAGACAAGCTTGGATTCGAATATATCAAGAGCGATCATCCAATTGTTCCGCTTATGGTCAGAGACACCGAGAAAACTACTGAAATTGTGAGTTATCTTAAAGAAAACGGCGTCCTGTCAACCGGGTTGAATTTCCCCGTTGTGCCGCGCGGTGATCAGGAAATCCGTTTTCAGGTAAATGGGAATCACACCCCTTACGATATTGATTTTGTTCTGGAATTACTTAAGAAGTATAAAGAGAATCATTAAGGCGACCGGCAGGTTTGGGTAAAGATCAGAAAACCCCTCTGTCGCAAAGCATGGTGGCTGCAACAACCAATATAACAGGAAGTTATAGTGATTTCTTAATGTGATTTAGAGTAATCTTTAGTTGACTGCTTGTTTAAACATTATTTTTGTCTTTCTAAGTCACTGGGCGGTATTGTCAGTATTAAAAAGGAAAATTATGGGGTACTGTTAGTAGAGACAGTACCCCATTTTCATTATAGAGCTATATAGAGTATAGGTGAAATCTAATCCGATAGAAATAGATTTAAGGTACGATTTTACTTTAATTCAATGCCATAGATAAGTTATCCTTGAGTTTGTCTATTTATAAGAGGAATAAACAAGGGAGATATTATGAAAAAGCTGGGCGTATCTGTTATAATTTGCATCTTGTTTCTTTCTGTTTTGTCCGTAGTTTCAAAATCTGAGAAAATAGATCCTTTCGAGATGAAAAAGGTATTTGAACGATTCCCGAATGTTCAGATAGTGCCGCTGGATAACGGAGAGGCATGGGGAGTAATGCACGCAGATGTTTATGGAAAGATCTATCTTAAAAGAGCAACAGATGATGGTGGTTGGAGAAGGGAATGGGAACTTACCAGCCTGGGCAGTAAAATAAGACGTTTCTTTGTTATTGATCTTGAAGGGGATGGGAAAATCGAAATAGTTGTGGCCACTGCTGGCGGAAAAATCATTGTTTATGAAATGGAGAGTTATAATAGTATCTGGGAAAATATAGAGAGTAATTTCAAGGAGATAAAAGCGATCGATATTGCCAATATCGACAAGGATATACAATTTGAAATAGTGGTTTTAGCTGACAGCCGTATATATATATTTGACGGGTTAAGCAAGAACAGGCAATGGATGAGTGACAGGGAATTTGACGCCGAAAATCTACTTGTTGATAATGTTGACAGGGATCCGCAGTACGAGATAGTCTTAAACAGCGGTATTGTCATAGACTCGAAATTTCATAATATAGATTTAGAGTGGGGGAAATCGTTCGGTGAGCGTATAATCGCGTTTGACATGAACAATGACGGCTTCAAGGAGATTATCGGAGAATTCAGCGATTATTCAATCAGGATATTCGATGTTACTGCAAAGAGAGAGGTGTGGTAAATACCCAATAGTCCCAATAATTTATTTATCTGTTAAAAAATCTTGTAATTATTATAGATTCCATGTTATAATGCGTTTTAATAAGCCAGTATTATGATTAAATTGATTAGGAGGGGGGAGATGATAATGAAACGACAGTTAATACTGGGTATAGCTCTACTTGTATTAATTTCAGCACCAGATGCCCAGACCACTACTATTTATGATAGCTTTGCCCTGCAAGGGTACGGTTCCTTTATGGATGATAATCCTACCTGGAGCGGAAATCTCACGGCAGGAACCCTTTCACCCGGGACATTCTGGATGGAGATTGATGATTCATGTTGGCCGGCTGACGATCCGGGAACACCTGAAAATGAAAGGTGGGATTATATTTTCAGCAATTATTTTTCTTACAATGATACAGAAGGAGCTGAATGCTGGGACGCCTTTTTCCCCAATACCGACCTCGGCGACTCGTGGATTGAATGGCGTTTTATGCTGGACAATGGAGATATAATAGGAGGTACAAGCGGAAGATTTATTGTTACTGTTCAGGATTTAAATGCGAATGGAATTATGGAAGACAGTGAATATCAGAATAAGGTCTGTTCGGGCACTCTAATCTCGTGGATTAATTTCGGTGCCGGAAGTTATGCGGGTTTCTGTGGCGATGGAAGTTTTTCAGGACAGCTGAATGTTACAGATCAATCCACAATGGAAGAAGAATTATACGTTCCTTCTCCTACATGGGCTACAGGGATGATGACTATGACAGATGAGGGGTGTTCAACTGCGACGGAGAATTCATCGTGGGGGGCTATAAAGTCACTGTACAAGGAATAATTATGATTTATAAGTCTATAATTTATTTTCAAGAGGGGAGAGAAATCTAATGAAGACAAGTATGATAATGATTGTATGCCTGCTGTTTGCGACTACTCTGTTGCCCGTGGGGCTTTCGGCCCAGGCCTGGCCCGATTCACTTGATCTTGTATTCGGATTTGACGGAACCGGGAATATGGTCACCATGTCACCCCCGGTATACTCAGGCAATATAACCGGCGGTTCTGCCGAATTATCAGGCGGTACGTGGATGGTGGAGATAGATGATTCACAATGGCCGGATATCAGCGATTATGAAACCAGATGGAACTATATCTTCGATAATTATTACAGCTATACCGGGACAGGATGGGAGGCTGTTTTTAATGGCGATAACCTTCCCGAAAAACCTCATTGGGAGATTAATACCTCAAACGGAAGCATGTACGGCACGCTTGTATTGTCAGTGGTAATGAGTGATTGCGATATGGATGGTGTGCTTGATATCGAAGACAGGCAGAGTGGAAGTTTCTCCGGAACTATGATGGTTATGAAATATGGAACCGGTTATTTCTCAAAATATTGCGGTGACGGCGCTTACAACGGCTCTTTCAATAATTCAGACCCCGCGAACTTTGCTGATGATTTTGTATGGGGTAACGGAGCTCTTTATTTGATTGATTGCTCAATTGGCACCGAGGAAATAAGCTGGGGTGCCGTTAAGTCAATGAACAGATAGGTTGATATATTTCTTTCAGCCATTAATATTTCTAATCACTAGTGGCGATTGATCTTAGCTTGTGTTTTCAGTTTTCGAGAAGCCTAGTTCTACCTGGGTTGGAACTTGATCGAAATCTTAACCCACATCGCCTCAGGTTCGCCATTGACTAACCCGGGGGTAAAACGCATTTTTCTCGCGGCCTGAATAGCCCTTCTGTTAAAACCCTCAGCGGGTAATCCCTCCAGTAATTCTACCTCCATTACTTTACCCTCTTTACTGACATAGAGATTGAGTATTACCTCTCCGTTGAACCCTTTATCGACACCCTCAGGATATTCAGGCCAGGGAATAAGGATAGGACTTGGTTTTATTCTGGGATTAGTCTCCTTACCACTGCCGGACTCATCCCCTTTATTTCCTTTTACAGCATTATCCAGCGAAAAATCAATAGGAGGTATCTTATAGTCAGAGTCAGAACTCTTTTCGGATTCCTTCCTGTCGATCTCAACTACAGGCTTTCTATCGGAATCAGTCTCCTCATCATGATATGTATTGACGACTATAAAGCGGTTCTCTTCGATATATCTTTTTGAAGAAGAAGCTCCTCTACTTGATCTCCCTATATTTTTTCTTTCAAATACCTCAAGATATTCAGGTTGAAAAAAAATAATAAAGAGAACATGAGCAACTATTACAGTAAGAAGAATAATCAGCCAGCTTTTAAACCTTCTTCTCGGTTTCATGAATTTATATCGCTTTTTTTCAGTCATTGCTCTATTGTATAATAATAAAGTAGAGATATCACTGTAATTGTAATCAAGAATAATATATACTTTCAACTGAAAGTCCACAATGTTGTTAAGTTAAGGAATGGATCTATGGCAATTATTTCACGCGATGATTTTACTGTCCCGAACTTCCTTACAGTTTTAAGGATAGTAGCAGCTCTTTTTGCCGCTGTTTTATTCATTACGCAGAGGGAAGAGGGGATTGCGGCTTTGATGTGTATAGGAGCCGGTATTCTTGATTACTTTGATGGATGGTACGCGAGGAAATATCATCAAACATCAAAACTGGGTGCTCATCTGGACCCCTTCGCTGATAAGATTCTGATATCTGTAATATTTATTTTTCTTGCCCTGGAGCTTCACTGGTCGTGGTTTTCACTTTTCGTTTCTATAATTCTACTTAGAGAGATGACTATTACTGTTTACAGAAGAATAATAAGAAAAAAATACGGACGATTCATCAAAGCCAACATCTTTGGTAAAATCAAAACAACTGTGCAGTCGATTGTGGGTGACGCGATGTTGTTTTATATTTTTGTTATTGAAGCGGACCCCTCAAGTCACAGTGTAGTAATATTTATTTCAATGCTGATTACACTTTTTGTTACAGTTGATTCAGGTATCCGGTATATTCTTCCCAGTTGTTCAGACGGTAAAAAAAAATCGCTGACTGAAAGGATATATCAATGGATTCTTGGTTTAGGAGAGAGTAAAGTCTGAAAGTTAGAATTAATGCCGGGAGGTTATATTTTGGATTTTTATGAAACCGTGGAGAACAGGGTAAGCACAAGAAAGTACAAATCGGATCCGGTACCGGATGAGATTCTAAAGAGAATACTCGAAGCAGCCAGGCTCGCTCCATCGGGCAAGAACGGTCAGCCCTGGAGGTATATAATTGTAAGAGATGATCAAGTCAGGAAGAAACTTGTTGAAGCCTGCAAAGGCCAAAGGTTCATATACGAAGCTCCCGTAACGGTCGTAGCCTGCGGCTATGAAAGCAAAGCTTATAAAAAAATGGGAGGATACTGGAACAGCCTGCCTGTCGATATCGGAATATCATTAGAACACTTAATGCTTGCCGCTGAAGTTGAGGGGCTGGGAACATGCTGGATAGGGGCTTTTATAGAGGAGGATGTAAGAGAGTTGCTTGATATACCTGAAGAGGTTAAAATCGTTGCGCTTACACCTCTTGGATATCCCGATTGCGAAAAAAGCTTTAAATCCAGAAAAAGCATAGATGAATTTGTGATGTATGATAAGTGGCAGGATGAATAACTCAGATTCAGCTGTTCACCATATCTGAATATCTGATCAGAATGATATTATCAAATCATCCGTTGTTCTGTTATGCAATCTCATTGGTACTCTTTTTGCTTTTATTTTCAAAATATCTACTGTGAAATTAAATAAAATGAAAGATTAAAATGATTGATAGATCTGTTAAATCGGTTCCTGAGGGTTTACGTAAGCTCGAACAGTTTGTCTTTGGAATATCAGATCTTTTTTTTCATGTCAGATTATATCGGCCCGGCCATAATTTTACCCGGAAACTATACAGAAAGATGCATCTGAATCTACAGGCCATTATTGGAAGAAGGAGCAACATAGTATTCAGAGTTATAGGTGGTTCAATATACTATATGAATTTCAGAATTGATGTTGAGAAAAGATATTGTAAGGGCATAAATTTATTCAGAGAAGCGATTGAAAAGATGTCGATCCGTGAAATCGAAATAAAAGCTGATATAGAGCAAGAAGAGATAAAGGCGTTTTTGGAAATCTGCCTGGCGGCTGTGGAAAGGGATAAAGAGACTGATTTAGGCAGTAAATGGAGGACCATACGCAATATCATAATACGAAACACAAATAAGAAGAGGGTCGTTGTACCTTCGAAAACTGTATCATACGCCTATTTTGGGAAGATAGATGCAAATGACTATAATACGAGAGTTGATGTAAAAGGTGAAATAGGAGAAGTTTTAACTGAATTGAACAAATTGGAAGGATCCCAGAGAAGTGTGGCAGGAAAGAAAGTATTGAAACTTATAAGCGAGTTTGACAGAGATTATTATGCTATTCTTCTTCTTAAATCGCTTAAATCGTTCGATACTTACACATTTAATCATTCTGTGAATGTAGCTGTTATTTCAGCTGCAATTGCTTCGCGGTCAGGATTTTCTGGTGATATGATCAGTACTATAGGACTCGCCGGTTTACTGCACGATGTAGGGAAGCTTTGTATTCCAAAAGATATTCTTCACAAACCCGGAGGATTGACGCCTACAGAGTGGCAGTATGTGAAGAGGCATCCGGCTGAAGGTGCTAAAATATTAAGAGAAGAGGGTGGTTGTTCTTATGTTCAGAGGGTGGCTTATGAACATCATATCGGCTTCAATATGAGCGGTTATCCAAATACGGGTAAAAATCGAAAATTACTGGATGCTTCTTACATAGTGCAGATAGCTGATACCTATGACGCACTAACCACTAAAAGGCCCTACAGAAAACAATTGAATCCCTTCGAGGCGGTTAGATTTATGCAGAATATGCGTGGAGAAGAGTTCCATCCCCATTTTATAGATATATTCATGACTGTACTTGGAAATTTACCGATTGGAAAACTGGTCCAACTTGATAATGATGAAACGGCGGTTATTGTTGATACAGATGACTGTAACGGCAATTTGCCGAGCGTACGAGTTATTCGGGATTCAAGCGGATTTGAAGTTAGTACAAACACTCTCGTCGATTTAAACGAAAAAAACCCAAAGACGGGAAAATATTCCCGATATATAAAGAATGTCTTAGATACCCCCTTCAGGGATATAGATATAGGTAAATACACACATGGCAAAAGATCATATCAGCCTGATATAAAAGACTGAAAGATTTTTTGATCTGTGGATTCGAACAAATTATCTTCTATATTTTATTCGGTAATCCTATCTGTTCTATCCGGCCGAAGATAGAGCAGGTGAACGCAATATCTTCAAGGGTTGTATGGATGATCAATTCAATCGATTTTGACTTTTGAACCGGACTACCTGATGTTCTGGCAATATAACTGGCGCCGTCAGTGGCAACGCACCAGCCCATTGGCGCGAATACATCCTCAATAGATTCATCGGCATCGATTATTTTAACTCCGTAAATATCATCACCGTAGGAAGTTATGTTAACTTTTACTAAAAAATTACCATTTTCCATCGGAGTAACCGATTTATTTACCTTATAGGGGCTGGAAAAGGCGGGGGAGCTGAGCAGAGTCCCCATACTCACAATTAGGAATACTGAAACCAAGAATTTACAATAGCGCAGCTTCATGCTGTTTCTCCTGTCATAGGTGTAGTAGCAAGTTGATTTAGATTCAATGCATATACATTAATTATGCTATGCACTTTTATTATATCATAAAACAGGTGTTTTTGTCGAGGGTGTATGAAGCTATATTACGGGTATCGTTCTTACAATATGGAGACAGTTTCTAAAACGATTACATCATCTCAGATTCCAGATATTCTTCCAGAGAGCTTTCCTCACCATGTAAATATTCGATCAAAGATGTTATTGTAAAAAGATGTTCGAAACCGGTTTTATCGATTCTATCGATATTCTTTACTGTTTCTTCAGGGGATATATAATCAGAGAGTGCCCCGCAAGTTTCGAGTTGTCTCTTAAAACAATTCATAACATTTGAATCTTCACTGTATGGGCTTACTCTTCTGCCAAAATTATGTCTGTAATGAACGAAGTGTCTGATTTTAGCAGGCATCGCGAAATAGATTCTCCTCAGGGCGCAATATAACTTGAGTTTTTCTGAAGTAATCGGAAAGTTCCATTTGGCGTTGTTTATAGCTGCAGCCTCGGGGGATAACTTTACCATTAATTTCCTGTATAATTTGAAATTCTGCTTCAGTGTGTCGGGGATATTCATAGAATAGGTAAAAAATGGAATAGAATAATATGGAGTTACCGGATAGAGATAAGATCTGTTTCTATCCTCGCCCTGGAAATTCCAACCGGGGCACCGTTCAGAGAATAGAAATTGAAGATATTTCATTTTCATATCTTTTTCACAATATTTGAGAAGATGCTCTTTAAGCCTTGATATGAACTCGGATTTATAACTACCCGTTATGTCAGAGACGACATCGAGAGGTATCATACTGTTATGTGCAATTAAGTATTTTATGAGATGATCTATGTTATGTATATTGCCAACAGGTCTTATATCCCTAAGCACTTTATCTCCGCCTTCTCCCGAAAAGAAGGTAATTTCGCTGCCGTAAGTATCCATTATTCTTTTGAGAAGGGGAACAGAGAAACTCTGGCCCAGATAATTCATTCCGGTTTTTATATTTAAAAGCTCGAGAATATCTTTGCCTGTGGCCGGTTTCGCGTGAAAAAGCTCCCAGCCGACATCTAATGTATCGGCAACATCTTTAGCGTATTTAATGTCCGGCTCAAAAAGTTTGAAGTAATCCAGAAATGTCACGGTGTCAAAGGCCGCATTGAGGTTACTTAAACAGATCGATACAGTTCTCGAATCGAGCCCGCCGCTAAGGGCTAGAAGATTATTGCGTGTACTGTCAATTCTTCTATCTGTTGCATCCGTCAGTAATCCCGCGAGATTGTCGGCGTGTTTGTCGATTCCAGCTACATTGTATTTCTTATCTTCGAAGTTAAAAGTTGTGACTCTTTCAATTTCAGGTGAGGCTGCTTTATCTGCCATCTTTATTACAGTGCCCCCTTTGAACTGCAATGTCTTCCTGAAAAGTGTTTTTTCACCGAAAGAGTAGCCCAGAAGCAGGTATTCAAAAATCGAATCGTGATTAAAATCAGCAGTTTCTGTAAGCTCAATTATGAAACGAGGCTCTCTGGAAACCATAATCAGATCGTTATCATAGTAATAATAGATGGGAAGTCTGCAGAGGGGGTCGTTGAATATACAAAATTGATCTGATATTTTATTATATAAGAATACTACATACTCTCCATCTGTAGTTAGAATCCATTCAGTGATTCTGCTTTTAAAATCTCTTTCCGGATTGAAGATGTAATTTGAAATATTCTTTAATTCATTCTCTATTTGCGAGCTGGATTTTCCATATATAACACCGTCAACACAGATCAGTAAAGTTTTGTCCTCAAAGCATCTTACTCGGTAATTTTCATGATATGTGGCAGCGAGAAAAAGATTCTCCGTGTGAGAATATATTTTTTTAGTATAGTTGTTATTGTGCAGAAGTTTTTCAATAGCGTTGAAAAGAGAGGGTTCCTGATTTTCTAGTTTTCCCCTTCGATCAAATATAAGACTTATTCCCGGCATCTTTGACTCTACTCTTCAATTATCGAGTGCAAATTGTATTATTGCAGCGGCATATTTATTTTTTGAATTATTAAATATTATAAATGAATATCATTTAAGCTTCAAAAGGTTATTTAAAAATGATCTAATCGGTTCCTTGAACGGCTCAGCAGTTTTAATTAAATATCAATTGAATAACAATGAAGTTTGATTTAATATCATCTTCTAAGGGGTTTATATTTATTTCAAGTAAGATAATTTGTTATATTGATAAAGGATGTAGATATAGTTAATTGATAGAAAAGCATCAGGCTATCTTTTAACTTAAGTTGTTAAAGGGTGTTTATTGGAGCAAACCGTGAACAGTACTGTTTTAATCGTTGACGATGAAGTTCATCTTGTAAAAATTCTGCGTTTTACTCTCGAGCATGAAGGATACAATGTGATATCAGCTTTTGACGGCAGGGAAGCCGTTCGGAAAATAGAATCGGAAAGACCGGATATTGTCATACTTGATCTTATGCTTCCCGGTATTGATGGTTACAAGGTATGCAATATGATAAAGAAGAAGGAAGAGCTTAAGGAAATTCCGGTTATTATACTGTCTGCGAGGAATTTTGAGAGTGAGAATATTGAAGAGAAGATTATGGCAGAGGCGTTAATGAAAAAACCTTTTAATACTCAAGAACTTTTAAAACTCATAGATGACCTTATCTGTTAATATCGATGGTATTAATTCCGCTATAACTATCTGTTAACTGGATATCTATTCAGCGTTGTAAAAATACCCTGTCTGAACTGTTCGAGCTGACTTTACCCTGTATTTTCTCGGCTTCCTTTCTTCCGCTGAGATAATTTCTTTTACGGTTGATTAGATTATTTATAGAAGTTTCAAGATTAATATAATCTTCAGACTCGAGGTATCCGTTTATCTCTTCGAGCTTTTCCAGTTCCCGTGCCTCTTTCTCTTCTATCTTAGACAGCATAAATCTAAAGGAGGATTCAGTTTCCCCAAAAGGTCCTTTTGTGTTTAAATCACTTTTACTTGGGAGAGGGCCGTGGGCAATTTCTTTCATCTTTCTCCGAATTTGAATCAGGGTATCGAAGTACTTTGATGTTGTAATACGGTTAAAAATGTAGAGAGAAAGAAGAATAATTCCAATCACACCGAAGGTATTGAAGAGGAGAAGGTCTTTGAGCTTTGAAACGATTGGTAAAAGTTCGGGTGCCTGCCTTGACATTGCGGATCCTGTTGCTATAAAGGCAAAATAAAAGGAAACCCCGAAAGCAACAGCAACAACTACAGTACTTGATGTAATTAAAATAAGCACTCTTTTTTTAAGTTCACCCAAAATTTCATCCGCGAATTCATCGTCTGTTTTTGAGTTTTGAAATCCCGTCATGGAAGTTTCCCTTCATTAATATGAACTAATATATAAGCACGTTATCTATTATTAACAATAATTGTGCCATATTTACTAGTGTTTATGGTTTTGGAAGAAATTAAGGGCGGATTCAAATTCTTCGGTGTCTATAACAGTGTTTCTACATGGACCTTCAGGGCGTTTGTTAGGTATACCTATAACTGGAATTTTAGGAGCTATCTCCAGAATTCCTGATAGTAAGTCTCTTTCACAAGCTACAGCGACAATCGCCCTTGGAGATGTATTGGCGACCTGTTTCCTGGCAATGTTTCCCCCTGGAGCAATCTGATAAACTACATCCTGGAATTTAGCGCATATACTCTTGATCTCTTTCATCAGATCTTTTCGCAGACATCTCGGCAGAAGTGCTAGAACCGGACCTTCTTTTCGAGGAAGGTTAACGAGACTGTTATTTACCAGGATGAAGGAATGGCTTATTCTGTCTTGCGATATACCGAAAAGAGCTGCAAGTTTAGAGACATAAGGAAGGAGGAAGAAAAAGAGCTTGCTATTATCAAGGCAGGCTTTTACGTAAAATCTTTTAAGAAAAATACTAAATAACAGGAAAATATACCACAAGAAGATCGCTGCCGCTGCTGCTAATATCGATATTATAAGGATAGTTACCCAGAATTTGCCAAAGAGTTCAAACCGGGGCAGTGTGAGGTAAAGAAAAAGAAGAGCCAGAATTATCAAACCGAAAAGCACTGCGAGTGATAAAAGAAGAAAGGTCTTCTTACTCTCTTTAATCTCTGTTTCTACAATTTCACCCTGCCAGTTGATCCATTCATCTCCGAGTATTCGTTTTTTTTTATCAGGGGCAGCGGTTGGTTTTTCATTATCAGGCATATTGGTAATTAACTAAGGGAATGAAAGTTTTATTTATATTTTTATCGAATACATCTTTGAATTTACATGAAGAGAGTTTAATATTCAATAAAAATAACGCCGTAGTTTTTCAAGCTCAAAAAAGAGTCGAGGTCATTTTGCGGAAGGAAAATATAAAGATAAAATCTGTTCTGCTGATCGGGATTGTTTCGATTTCCTTCGCGGCCACATTTGTAAAGCTGGCTGACGCTCCGCCTTCTGTAATTGCTGCTTTAAGGCTGCTATTTTCATCTGTTATACTTATACCGTATATATTTTTCTCGAGCAGTTTGAGGGCGGAATTCAGGGGTTTTTCCTCCAGGGATATTTTATTATTATTATTGTCCGGCTTTTTCCTTTCTCTGCATTTCCTTTTGTGGATAACTTCTCTATATTTTACGGGTGTAACTAATAGCGTTGTTCTGGTTACAACTTCACCTATATTCATTACACTTTTTTCCTCTTTTGTTTTCAAAGAAGTAATCAGCAGAAGTTTCTGGATCGGTTTGATAGTTGCTCTGGCAGGTTGTCTTGTGCTTGGCGGGAACGATATAATAGGCGGTATCGATATGCTGAAGGGTGACATGCTGGCTTTATCAGGCGCGATATCAATCGCCGGATATTTTATTGTGGGAAGTATTTTGAGAAGGAAGATCTCTCTTCTGGCCTATATAATTCCAGTCTATATTACAGCTGCCGTATTTCTTACAGTTACCTTACCCCTTTCAGGAAATTCACTGAGAGGATATTCCCCTGAGACTTACTTTTATTGTTTATTGATGGCGGTAATTTGCCAGATAGTAGGACACTCTTCATTCAATTGGGCTCTAAAGAGGTTAAAAGCATCTATGGCCACAATGGCAATTATCGGAGAGCCCGTGGGCGCAGCTCTTCTGGCATTCTTGATTCTTGGGAGTATACCTTCTCTGATGACGGTCCTTGGAAGTCTTGTTATACTGACCGGCATATCGATCATTCTTCTCAATAACCCTATGAGGACGGAGACCTGAAGAAATTGAACCCGAATCTTAATGTCAGATTTAACAAATATGGTATGGATTCAGCAGAGAAATTGATTGATTGATGAGATAATCGAATATCAAAAGAAAAGTCTATTTCAGTTCTTTGATTATATCCTCAGCCATAATAATATATTTTTCATCACCATCCCAATTCTCAATAAACTTATTGAATGTTTCCTCCGCGAGTTTATTGTTGCCGGTTTTCATGTAAGCTCGGCCGAGATAATAAAGAAATCTGCCCGGGCTATCCATTCTGCTCACGGCGACTTCCATTTTTTTCAGGGCTTTCTCGTTTCTGCCGCTCTTTAGAAGTAAAATTCCGAAATTACCTAAGATCTCATTATTGTCTGGAGCGAAATCCTGGGCTTTAGAATATGCTTTTATCGCTTCAGACCACTTTAACTTTGCTCCGTAAACTTCTCCAAGCCCGGCCCAGGCAGAGCTTTCCTTCCTGTTTTTAAAGATAGACAGGTTGAAATAGTTTTTCGCGTCATGATAACGTTTCAATTTCAGGGCTGATTTTCCAAGGTAAAGAAATATTTCAGAGTTTGTTTCTCCAATGTATCTTGCTTCAGAAAGTGTTTCTATGGCTTCCTTATACATCTGTCTTTCGTACATTATTTTCCCAAGGATAGTGAGTAAATCGATATTACCGCTGTTGCGGAGTTCTATTATCTGCATGTATGCCTGTTCATATTGCTCTTTGCGAAACAGAACATCGGCAAATAAGATATTTGCTTTTATATTACGGGGGGAGAGTCCCAAAGCAAGAGAGGCATATTTTTCTGCTGTATTTATATTGTTATTGGAAAGAGCACATTCTGCAATGCCGAGATATGGCGGCATGTAATTGGTTTTTAATCTAATGCTGAATTTATAGCTCGCTTTTGCCTCTATGCACTTATCCTGACTCTGGAGTGAAAGTCCAAGTTTATAATGAGATATATGATCATTCCTATTCAGATCGACCGTCTTTCTAAAGTTCTTTTCAGCTTCTTTGAAATTATGAGTTGCCAGGTAAGCGTTTCCGAGGTTAAAATATACATCCGGGTCATTCGTTCTATACTTCAGGGATTTATTCCATAGAAAAATCGCTTTTTCCATATCATCATCAGCCGCCGCGCTTACCCCTTGATTGTAATAATTAACAGCTTTGTCCGAACATGAAAAAAAGATAGCGATAATTAATAAATATATAGAAAATTTCAACCCGGATTTCATCGTAAACCCCCTTTTAAATATTCACCTTATTTATAATATATACAAAAACAATTGTGAATGCACCCAATTATTCATATATCCATTCTTTACGTAACTTTGAATTATTCCAGGAAACTGTTATTGGTCTTGATATTCAGACTGGGTCGAGTTTTATGTTGACTTCAATCAGGATTGTAGCTTAACCTGAATGTTCATGATTGAATATCCAATTAGAATAAGTGCTGTTGACGGCAGCAAAGATTTTATCATGAGAAGTTATTTTCTCAATTCAATTTGTTTTAAATTAAGTTAATGGAAAGAAGGTGATTGGAATGAAGGTTCAGGTAGGCGACAAAGAATACTCATGGTCCGGCGGAAAGATAAGAAATATTATCGCGGCTGTAATAGTGATTATTCTTGTTGCGTCCGGGTTTTATTCTATAGATGCTGATGAAACCGGGGTCGTAATGAGATTCGGAAAGTTTGTCCGCCAGACACAACCGGGACTTCATATTAAAATTCCTCTCGGTGTTGAGTCAGTAACGAAAATCAAGGTAAAGAAAGTATTCAAACAGGAGTTTGGATTCAGAACTCTTCAGGCGGGTGTTAGAACGAGATATAGTCCAAGGAGTTATACGGACGAATCTATTATGCTGACAGGGGACCTGAATGTCGCTGAAGTTGAATGGATCGTTCAATACAGGATCGAGGATGCTTACAAATATATCTTTAAGATCAAGGATACAGAAGAGACCTTGAGAACGATGTCGGAAGCTGTTACCAGAAAAGTGGTGGGCGACAGAACTGTAACGGGGGTGCTTACAAAGGAAAGAGTTGAGATAGCCCAGGAAGTCCAGGATGAACTTGAGGGGCTGCTGGATTATTTTGAAGCGGGAATTCATATCGTCACTGTCAAATTCCAGGATGTCAACCCCCCTGAACCTGTCAGGCCCGCTTTCAACGATGTAAACAGCGCCAAACAGGATAAGTCGAAAATGATCAATCAAGCCTGGGAGGCATATAACAACAGGATACCTCGGGCGAAGGGAGAAGCAGAGCAGCTCATATCCGAAGCGAAGGGATATGCTCTTAAAAGAGTAAACAGGGCTAAAGGAGATGTCGCACTTTTCAATAATGTCTATCGTGAATACAGAAAAGCGCCCGATGTTACAAGGCGCCGCCTTTATCTTGAGGCGATGAACGAGGTTCTTCCCAAAGTCGAACAGATATTTATTATCGATGAAGAACAGGAAGGAGTCCTGCCACACCTGAATCTGGGAGGAAATCCAAAAGGAGGTGAAGGGCGATGAAAAAGAATTCAACTATTTTGATAGTGATATTAGCCATAGTCGTTATCGTCATTCTCAACAGTACGCTTTACACGGTAAATGAATATGAACAGGGTATTATTACACAATTCGGTGAACCGATAGGGGGAGCGATCACTGAATCCGGACTGCATATGAAGACGCCGTTTATTCAGAAGTTCCACAGGTTTGAGAAGAGGATTTTGATATGGGACGGCGACGAAAACCAGATCCCGACATCTGATAAAAGGTATATTCGGCTTAATACGACAGCCAGATGGAAGATTGTCGACCCCTTAACGTTCTATCAGTCTGTAGGGAATCAGCGGGGGGTGCAATCGAGGCTTGACGATATAATAGATTCAGCTTCGAGGGATGTAGTTTCAGCACATAATTTAATTGAAATTGTAAGGAATTCTAACGACGTGTTGAATAAACAGGAAGAAAACCTGATAGCTCAGACCAGTAAGTTGGAGAGGGTAACTCTCGGAAGAGACAGCCTCAGATTGTTGATAATGGATAAGGCATCCGAACTTGTTACTCAATATGGTATTGAATTGATCGATGTTCAGATCAAGAGGCTTAATTATGTTCAGGAAGTACGCCAGAAAGTATATGAAAGGATGATTTCAGAAAGGCAGAAGATAGCCGCCATGTACCGTTCAGAGGGTAAGGGTGAAAAAGCCTCTATTGACGGACAACGGGAAAGGGAATTGCAGCGCATCCAGTCGGAAGCCTATAAGGAAGCTCAAGATATAAAGGGTAAAGCCGATGCTGAGGCTACAAAGATTTATGCCGAATCTTACGGCAAGAACCCTGAATTCTATTCCTTTCTCAAAACACTTGAAATTTACAGAAACACCATAGGTGAGAATTCCAGGGCTATTCTAACGACTGATAGTGACATCTACAAGTACCTGAAAAAGAGCAGAGTGAGATAAAACTTGTTTTAAATAAAAGAACTTTTCAGTCTATCCGTTTGATATTGATATACGCCGTTGCCGGGTGCAGCCGGTGTATATCAATATTCTGACGGAATCTGTAATTCAAGGGATATAATTTATTTTGCCCGCCGCGTGAATATTTTAAACAATTTTTATCGCAATACCGGCCCTTTTTTTATAGATTATAGTAACAGTTAATATTATACAGATCTGAAAATGGGAGAAGGGATGCGAAAATCGAATAAGAGATTTTGTGTCAGGATACAATATTTAATATCTGTTTTGCTGATCGTTTCTTTCTTGCCAGTCTCTTTTCTCTATGCTACGGAGAGTTCTGATCTTGACTGGTATACAATCGAAACGGAACATTTCGAAATACATTACCATAAGGGAGAAGAACAAAGCGCCGCCAGAGTGGCATTGATAGCTGAAGAGATTTACGGCCCCATTACAGATTATTATGATTATAAGATCGACAAAGTTCATATCAATCTGAAAGATATATCTGACAGGCCCGGAGGGGCGGCCTATTATTATCAGAACAGGATAAATATAGATGTTTCGGCGTTTGAGTTTTCTTTGAGGGGAACGGCAAACTGGCTCAGAAATGTTACGACACATGAATTTACACACATGGTGTCGATTCAGAAGAGTATGAAAATGCCCCGGAGCGTTCCCTCTGTATATTTCCAGGTCATTAATTTTGAGAATGAGAAGAGGCCGGATGTTATTACCGGGTATCCGAATTTATTCATTAATCTTCCATTTGCCGGCGAAGTTTTGCCAAACTGGTTCGCCGAGGGGGTCGCCCAGTCTCAGGTTACTCTTGCACGTAGTGATATCTGGGATTCTCACAGGGATATGATTTTAAGGGTAGCAGCTCTGAATGACCGGCTTCTGACTATAGATGAAATGGGGGTCTTCGGGAAGAATTCTCTTAATTCTGAATTACTTTACAATCAGGGGTTCTCGCTTGTCAATTTTATCGCCGGGAAATACGGAAGAGAGAAAATTCATGAATTAACAGAAGAGCAGTCCCGAATTTACAGAATTTCATTCGACGGAGCGTGTAGGAGTGTGCTTGGAATATCGGAGGATAAGCTCTACGAGATGTGGAAGAAAGAGATTATAAAGAGGTACACTGACGTAAAAAACGAGATTGACAGAAACGGAAGCAAAGCAGATCAGATAGCCGGGGAAGGATTTCTTAACATGTATCCGATTCCGGATAATAAAGGTGGCGTATATTTTCTTTCCAACAGGGGGCGTGATTATTCAGGTCTGGACCTTGTATATTTGAATCGATCAGGTGACATTTCTGTGATAACAGAGGGGGTCACATCGAGGTTTTCTCTGTCAAACAGCGGCAAACGGCTATGTTATTCAAAGATGACAACGGACAATGATAATGGTAATGAATATAATGATCTCTTTATTTACAATATAGAAAGATCCAGCGAAACCAGAGTTACAGAATCATTAAGAACAACAGATCCCGAATGGTCTCCGGATGATAATTATATAGCTGCCGTAATGACCTCGGATTGCTCAGAAAATATAGGGGTTTTGGATGTTGAAAAAGGAGAAGCAAGAGAATTATTCCCCGCGGATCAGGGTGTCCAGTACTACGATCTATCATGGGGCAGGAGCGGGATATTGGCTTCAAGATTCGACTGTGCCAGCAGGGATATAGTATTGTTCGATCCCGAAAGTGGAAGGATGGAAGAGATTGTCGAAAGCCTGGCTGATGAGAGGGATCCGGTGTGGGACAGGAAGGATGAAGGATTTTTCTATTCGAGCGACAGGACAGGGATATTTAATATTTACTATCATAGCAAAGAGGGATGCCCGGATAAACCTGTAACCAATGTTATCGGCGGAGCGTTCGCGCCCGCTGTGGCAGGAGATGATGTTATATATCACAGTTATGAGAAGGAAGGATATAAGATAAGCAGGATTGCCGATTGGAAAACTTCTATTATAAACCAGGGAGAATGCCTCGTAGATTCAACACTTATAAACAATAGAAAAAGATTTATATCTGACAGAAAAATAAAAGACAGTGATGAATTTGCCAGGCGTAGAAAAGATATTTTAGATATCATTGAAAAGAACCAAAATACCGGATCTACTTTTGGAACTGAGTACACTCAGCTTTATTTATTCCCGCGTATTATGATTTATGAGCAGAAACCCAGAATTGGACTTACATTACAGTATAACGATATTCTTGACAGGCAGTCACTGATTGGCTCAGGTTCAGTAAATGGGGATGGTGAATATGATCTGGCGCTGGGATTTGAACTTAAGACAAGACGCCATTTTCCTACATTTCGCTTTGAATTTTACAGAAGCAGGAAATATTACAACTATTTTAATGCCAATGAAGGTGGTAATGTGGATGTCAGATACGATCTCTGGGATGCCTTTTTTACATTGAGTTATGAACTGTCAGAGACAACCCTTTTTAACAGGAATGAACTCATGCTGCGTTATAATTACGGTGAATACGGACTGAATATAAATGCCTGGGGAAAGTATACTTATGAAATGGGATGGGCTTATTATAAGGGAAGTGAGATTTCCATGCTCTTCAATTTTTCGGATATAAAACCGGCTGTAAACGCAGAGATTATTCCAAGAAAGGGAAGGAAATTGCTGGTTGAAGCTACAATGGCTTCTGATAAACTCTTTGCCGGTGAATTTGAATATATGTTCATGCCTGATTATGCTGATAATAATTTTGGAAGATATATATTGACTTATGAAGAATTTCTGCCCGTTCCCCTTTTTGAAAGCGCGATTTCCTTATACGCGAAAACAGGCGTGGTTGATAACGATGTTGATGATTTTTTTGACCTTTACCTTGGAAGCAGAGACGGACTCAGGGGATATTCATATTACAGTATTGGCGGAAAAAAGATGGCGATGGGAAGGATTACATACCGTTTTCCATTGATCAGAGATATTAACAGGCAATTTCTTTTTACCTACATTGGATCTATTTACGGAGGAGTTTTCGCGGAAGCTGGCAAAGCCTGGGACGATGATAATGTGAATTTTGATGATTATAAAACCGACGCGGGCGTTGAACTGAGAGTAAAGGGATTTAATTTCTATAATTATCCTCTCGCTGCTTCATTCGAGGCTGCTTATGGTTTTGATGATATTGAGTACAGGGATCCATTCACAGAAACTGTCACATATTACGAGGGTAATTCCTGGAAGTTCTACGGTTCTATCTCTTACGGTTTTTAGGAGGAGTTCTTAAAAATTATGGAAGTTAAAATCGCGGGATATAATATTGATTCTATTCTTATAGATGATGTCAGCGGCAAAAGTGATTCCTTTACTCCGGAGGTTATTTCAGCGTCTTACGCGAGGATAAGCCGTGACCCGCGAAATATAAAGCTGCTGAGAAGAGAAGCCAGAGAAGCTGTCAAGAAAGCAAGGGCTTCAAATGAAAAGATCATCTTCGGACTCGGACACTCTTCAGTCGCGGAACACGCGGTTTTTAATTTCGATATTATGGATATATCACGTCTTGCCGTTGAACAGCTGGAGAGCTTCAGACTTGCCTCTTTCACGGAAAAGTCTCAACGCTATATTAAGATTAGAAAGGATATTATTATTCCTGCAGAGATTACAGCCTGCGGTCTGGAGGGACAATTCAAAGAGGTTATGGAATACCTTTCTGATAAATATGATCAGTTATATGCTAAGATGCTCGAGAACGGTGAAAATAAATATGTTGCCAGAGAAGACGCCAGATATCTGCTGCCCCTTGCAGTAAAAACCCAACTTGGAATGACGGTGAACGCCAGAGAGCTCGAATATATGATAAGCAGGCTTGCTTCTCACAAGCTCTCGGAGTTAAATGAACTTGCGGAAAAGCTATGTGGTATAGCCAAAGAAATCGCTCCTTCTCTGGTTCGCTATCCTGAAGCAGTCGATTATTTTTCAAACAGATTTAGAACTAAAAGTAATATCGCGGAAAACAGAGGGGGTTTCTCCCGCAACGGCAGTGAGGAAGTAAAACTGATTTCTGATACTAAGGACTGCGACAACATTCTTGTTGCAGCGCTGCTTTTTTCTTCGGCTGACATCGGAGTCTCTGAAGCCAGAGAAAGGGCCGCGGGCATGAGTGATGAAGAGAAAGCCTCCATCATAAAGAGTACGATGGAAAATATACAGCCTCATGATTCTGTCTGGCGGGAATTTGAGCATGTACATCTGTTGTTCGAGGTTATTGTTTCAGCCTCCTGTTTCGCTCAGCTTAAGAGGCATAGGATGGCTACTGTAACTGCGCAACCTTACTGCAGGTCACTTGGTGTAAAGATTCCCGAATCGGTGAAGAGGGCCGGTGCTTCAGAAGAATTAATAAAAGCTGCGGAAATCTCCGGCAGGTTATATGACAGGATAAAGGATAAGATGAGCTGTGCGGCGGATTACGTTTCTCTAAATTCCAGCAGACGAAGGGTTCTTTTTGATGTAAACCTGCGGGAGCTCTATAATTTCTCGAGATTGAGGAGTGACAGGCACGCGCAGTGGGAGATCAGAGCACTCTCTGAGAGAATGTGCGAAATATCTAGAAAAGGATTGAAAGCCGGCGGTATGCTCCTGGGCGGCAAGGACGATTTCTCTGATATGATAGACAAGCTTTAGTGATTAGTTCCGGTGACTGTGGCTTGCTGATCGGCAGGGCATATAAATAAGGGATTTACAGTTTCTTGTAGAAAGAATAAAAGGATGCCCGGCCGGTTTTATTTACAAAGAGATAATTTTTAAGAAATCATTCAAATAACTCTCCGGCTTAATCTCTGAACACAGAAATATCTTGACAGGTAATTTGGTTGATGTCTATTGTGCAAGGAACCGGGTTAAAAAGGTGTTTTTAGAAAGTGTTATAACAGAGTATCATAGGAATTCAGCAGATCTCTTAACAAAGGAGGCCGATATGAAGAGCGTTATAGCTGTTCTGATGTGCTTTGCAATATTGTTTGTAGGGTGTGGTTCAGAGGCGCCTGATAAAAGCACTATGGGCAAAGACGGCGGTGATCTTCCGGACTGGGTGTTAAATCCGAAGCAGGTCGATTCAGATAAAACTATTTACGGTGTTGGAATTGTCTCCGGGGTTCAGAACAAAGCCCTTGCCATAAAGACGGCTGAGAATAGAGCTATATCCAGCATAGCACGTGTATTCAGAGTGGAAATTGAAGCTATGATGGAAGATTACGCTTCGTCTACCCTTTCGGGTGATATGAATTCAAGTGAAGAACAGGATATAACTAATGTTCAAAGAACGTTAATCGACCAGTCCCTCAGCGGTGTTGTCGTAGAAAACAGGTTCGTGGATGAAGATGGAAGTGTTTATGTCAGGGCAAAACTCGATTTTGAGACATTCGAAGAAAATCTTGAAAAGCTCAACACAATCGATCTGAAGATGAAGGAATATGTAAAAAGTAATGCGGAGGAAGCCTTCGGACGACTCGACACCCAGTTAGAGAAAGGGGATTGATCAAAAAAAGGAGAAGGAATGAAGTATAAATTATTCTATCTAACGCTGTCTATGGTCATGCTTTTTTCTCTCGGCTGTGGCGGCCCGTCGGTTAATGTTACAAGAACCGAAGCCGATACTGTGACAGACCTGAGTGGTGACTGGAACGACACCGATTCAAGAATGGTTTCTGAAGAGATGATCCCTGATTGTCTTTCCAGGCCCTGGCTTGGTAATTTCACTTCAGAAAAGATGAATAAGCCCGTTGTGATAGTTGGTTACATAAGGAATAAAACAGATGAGCATATCGCCACGGAAACTTTTGTTAATGACCTTGAGCGAGAATTAGTT
>CAZKNG010000025.1:0-28210 GCA_964554125.1 uncultured bacterium
CTCACCGGCAAGTTCGGGCGTATACCTCGAATCAACAACAAGGACGCCTTCCCCTCCAACTACAAAACCCGCGTTAGCACCGAGACCATTCTCAAATGAAGGACCCTCAGCTATATAAGCGTATGTTTTTTCATCCAGTTTGACCAATCCGGTCTGCTCAATGTCCACACCTCTTTCGCATCCGCAAATAACTATCACCGTTAATAAAACAGCTGCCGCCGCGGCTCCTATTTTCATTTCCAGTTCCTCCTCGCGTAAGTTTGCTGCAAAACCGTTTGTTCTAAGCTTACGCGCCGCTCAGACAAACTGTTCGCGGAGAATTCGGCTTACTAAATACTTCCGCGGGGTTACTCTAACATCATCTCCCGAGCTGACGGAAGCGAAAAAAGAACCATCTCTCTCGCCGGATAGATTATATTGATCTTACCCCTTACCTCTGTTTCATCAAAATCGTGCAGCCTCTCAGGTGATGAGACAAATACCGCGCCGGAATCTTCCCTTGCGATCCGTAATATTTCCCGCGTATTGGCGTATTTCCCTTCCGGCGACCATCCGCCGTAAAAGAGAAAGATTGCTTTCTGATATCTGTTAATATCCAATCTGTAACTGTATACGGGGCGGTTCTTCTCCATCAGCTTCTCTTTGGCTTCGGATATGATCTCGATCGAATCTGTCTCCCTCCTGTGAAAACTAAGCGGGGTGATAAAGAGAAGAAGCATAAGAAAACACAATATCCCTACCATGATCTGATTAAAGGACCAGAGCCTTTCAAGGCTTCTGAGCCATCTGGCCATCTCCCTCGCGGAGAGTATCGAAAGGACCGGGATAAGTGGAAGAAAAGCACCTGGTTGAGCGGGCTTTACAGGAACAATAAAAACAAATAAAACAACGGCAAAAACAAAGAGGCTCAAATCGGTTCCCGAAACCCCCCGATACTTACTCTTCTTTTTATGTACAAACAGAATTCTTACCGCCGCGGCCGCGGCCGGAATCGACCAGGGAAGAAATCCCAGCCATAGTTTTCCCCCCTGCTCCGGAAGCCTGTCCAATATATTTGAAAATCCCGCAAAATCGCCAAACCCGAACCATACGGGAAAATCAAAAGAGACCATTGAGCCCGATTTTAATATAGCCGGTAAAACCCAGGTGCTTCCAATTGCCGTGAAGAAAGCTGTTGTCAGCCAGAAATTCAGGCTCTTCAGAACCCCCCTTCTTTCACTGTCAAAAGATGCCGCCGCCGCTCCCGCGGCTACAGGGAAAATTCCCGCTGTTCCGGCGCTCAGCATTCCCCCCGCGATACCAAGACCCCACAGTAACAAACCCTTACTTCTCTTCCGGGGTAACAACAGCCACCCGGTCAGCGAAAGAGTTGTAAACATGGCGAAAGGGATATTAAAGTTGATATGAGGAGAATATCTGGCGAATACGGGATTTGCCGCAAGAATTACAGCGGAAAGAAGTCCAAGCGCGTGTCTGCCTGTTATCCACTCCGCGGAATTACTGCTTTCGCCGCGCTCTGCGCCGCCGGCTATAAAAATAAGATAAAGAATAGCAATGGAAAATAGAACAAAAGGCAGGCGCGCGGCAATCTCGGTTGTCCCCAGAACCTTGATAAAAGCCGACGCGAACACCGCGGGAAGAGGAGGAACGTCATAAACAGGTTCAGAATCAAAGTGCATAACCCGCAGGTCGCCGGTTTCGAGAACCTCTTTTGCCATTTCAGCGTTGACCGCTTCTTCATTGGCGGGAAGCGAACCCAGCCAGATGCCCCACAACGTTATAACAGATATACTTATAAAAAAAAGGATAACAAGAAAAGGGCCTCTGCCGTGTTCTCCGGTTAGAAAGGGAAGTTCGATCAATTTGCCCCCCTTGGAAGCTCCGGTGACCAAGCCGGGATAGATTTTCCGGACAGCTCTTCAATCCGGGGTTCTACAGCTACAATAATCTAAGGGCAATTATAAATCAGAGAGAAAGTTTTTGCAAAGGCATCATTTTTAAAATCACATAAAAGCAGATAATAAAAAAGGCGGCAACAGATAGGTAGAATCCAAACTGCTGCCGCCTTGCTTAAAATTTTACTGCTTCTTCTTAAATACCCAGCGCTTTGTTGATAAATTCCTTCAAGTACTCCTTAGGGGCCGCGCCGGCCATCGAATCTACAACCTCCCCGTCCTTAAAGATCTTCAAATTGGGTATGCTCATAATCCCGTATTTTACGGCCACATCACGCGCGTCATCCGTGTTCACCTTTACAAATTTCACCTTACCCTCGTAATCTCCTACAAGTTCTTCCATTACCGGAGTGATCATCTTGCAGGGTCCGCACCACGGCGCCCAGAAATCAACGAGTACCGGGATATCTGAATCAACTACTTCTGATTTAAAATCATCATTCGACACATCCAGAATCTTGTCGCTCATCTTATACCTCCTGAAATAATATTAAACTGTTCCATCTTACTTTCCACATTTTTTAATACAATTCATAAATTTTATGATTCTTTCTTCCTTCAGTTTATAATATACCCTCGGCGCCTCCTTTCTTCTGTCAACGATATTGTTCAAACGCAAATTTTTAAGCTGCTGTGAAACCAGAGATTGTTTAAGATCAGTCCCCTCGCAGAGTTCTGAAACCGTATGTTCCCCCTTGCTTAGCAAACTCAGGAGTTTCAGACGTGCGGGGTTTGACAGTATTTTCAAGACCTCGGTAAATTCTTTGATTTCTTTATCGCTTAATAATTCAATCACCTCTTTACCTCCGTCAAAGTTATTTATATTATTCTTATATTATAATACTATAATATTATAATTATGCAAATATTTTTTTCTTTTCTCTCAAAATAATTTTTCAGACGGGGAAAGTTCGCTTTTCTAATTACTTGACACCTCTGCTTTTCAATCATAGAATCATCACATCTTGTAGCTTGAAAACTAAACAAAAGGCTTCTCCGGATAATAACCGTTCAACCCGAAAGCATGAAATTGGAGGGATACACAATGCTTAAAGGATTGTATATAGCTCTTGTTACTCCATTTAAAGATAACGGCTCTCTAAACGAAGAGAAGCTCGCGGAGCTGGTTAAATTCCACTCCTCCGCTGGAACAGACGGCCTGGTTCCCTGCGCCACGACGAGTGAAAGCCCCACTCTCTCGAGAGATGAGCAGGACAGAATGATAAAAATTGCAGTAAAGCATTCCTCGGGAAGGATGAAAGTAGTAGCAGGATGCGGCACGAATTCCACCAGGCGCTCTATAGAAAATATCCGCAGAGCCCGTTCTCTCGGCGCCGACGCGGCCATGACCGCGTCGCCATATTACAATAAACCAACACAGGAGGGATTATACGCTCATTTCAGAAAACTCGCCGACGAGGGGGGCTTACCCCTGATGTTATATAATGTTCCCGGCAGGACCGGCGTCAACATTGACCCCGCCACAGTGGAACGTCTATGCGACCATGACAATATTGTTGCCGTCAAGGAGGCAAGCGGTGATGTCGAGCAGGTCTCGGAAATAATTGCCCGCTGCGGCCCGAGGATAGACCTTCTTTCGGGTGACGACGCAATAACATTGCCTATACTTTCCGCCGGAGGCAGAGGAGTCGTAAGTGTCGTAGGCAATATTATCCCCGGGCTTATGCTCAAACTGATCTCTCTCTTCAATGAGGGGAAGCAAACGGAGGCAACCGAGCTTCACCTGAAACTTCTGCCTCTCTGCCAGGCGATCTTCCTTGAGACAAATCCGGTCCCCGTAAAAGAAGCTATGAACATGATCGGAAAGGAAATAGGCGGCCCAAGGCTGCCTCTTGTAGGATTACGCGAGGAAAACAGAATAAAATTAAGAGAGGTTTTAACTGATTTCGGGCTGCTCGGCAAATAATTAAAATATCAACGGAGGTAATCGAAATTGATAAATACAGTAATTTGCGGCGCCCTGGGTAGGATGGGCGCTGAAATCACAGAAGAACTGACCGCGAGCAGAGAATTTAAGCTTTCAGGCGCCGTTGAAGCCCCCGGCCACCCCGGCCTGGGAAAGAAGCTCGGCGGCATTTCAGTCACTTCATCGCTGGAGGATATTATTTCAAACGCAGACGCGGTTGTCGACTTTACGGCCCCCGCCGCGGCGCTTGCCCACACTGAAGCCTGCGTTAACGCGGGTAAGCCGATCGTAATAGGCACAACAGGGTTTAGTTCGAGCCAGAGGGAACATATAGAAAAGGCCTCGGATAATATACCCCTTCTCTTAAGTCCGAACATGTCATCCGGAATAAACCTCATGCTGCGGCTGGCGGCGGAGGCGGCCCGCTGTCTGAGCGATTTCGATATTGAGATCACCGAAATCCATCATAACAGAAAGAAGGACGCCCCGAGCGGCACGGCGGCGGTTATCGCTGAAAAGCTGAAAAAAATCAGGGGGGGATCCCGTCTGGTATACGGAAGGGAAGGAGAGGCCGGCCCCAGGAGCAAAAAGGAAATCGGCATACATTCTCTAAGGGGAGGGGATGTAACCGGCGAGCACAGCGTTATATTTTCCGGCGCGGGAGAGAGATTTGAAATCACGCACCGCGCTCATTCAAGGCGCGCCTTTGTCAGCGGCACCCTCTCAGCCGTGAAATATATTGTCTCAAAACCGCCCGGCTTGTACTCGATGGAGGATATGCTCAGAGGTTAAAGGGAAATATATTTTATGCCCCGCGTTTTCCGAACAGCATCTCCTTTATTTCTCTGACAATACTCTTTCTCATAAGGTTCATGAGGGTTACGTAAACAACTGCCCCCGACGCAACCTGTATCATAAGTGACATAAGCGGAGCGAGGTCATTGATGAATCTGTTCATTCCAAACAGCACACCCCCCATTACAACGCTTATTGCCATCAACGGCCACAGAATTCCAATATATTCGCTGAAGCAGCGGCCAAGCATTTTGCGTATTAAAATGAAGTAGCCCAGTACTGCATATAACATCATCAGAACAGCATAAGCTATTGCCACCCCTTTAATACCCCCCATCCTGGAGCCTAAATACAACCCCGGAACCTGTGAAATCATAAGCGCGAGATTCCATTTAAACCCCAGGTCCGCCCGGCCTTTTGCCAGAAGAACCGACCCCGTAGGGTTGATGATTGAGCGCAGCAACCCCACAATTGTCAAAATCTGGACAAGTATTACGCTGGGCATCCATTTTTCACCAAAAACCGCGGGAACCAGGACGGGGGCCGTTACTGCAAGCCCCACCATCAGCGGGAAATTAACAGAGGACAACAGCTGCAGGACTTTCAAAAAACCTCTCTTCAGTTTTTCAGCGCGGTCCTGGACCTTTGAGAAAACGGGAAATGCCACCTTTGTTATGAGGGAATTGATCATCCGTGTAGGCCTTATAATCAAATTATACGCCAGAGTATAATATCCCAGAGCTTCCGCTCCGAGCATTGAGCCAATAATCAAATAATCAAGATTCGAATTGAAGTAATTTATCGCTTTTTCCCCCATCTGATAAATACCAAACCCCAGGTACCCCTTCAGGTCCCGTCTGGAAAAGTGAAACCCCGGACGCCATCTTTTCCATCCAAAGGAAAACAGCAGCAAGACCTGAATCAGTGTACCCGCCAGCTGTCCCCAGACAATAGAAAACACACCCAGGCCAAAGAACGCCAGAATAATAGAAACGGCCGATTTTATAAAAGCCCCTGTTATTCTTATTTTTGCCAGTTTGTCGAATCTCAGTTCTTTCTGCATTAGAATCTGAAACTGCTGTCCAAAAGGAATGATCAGAAATACCAGAGATGAAAGGTAAATAATATTTGTCAGACGCGGCTCGTTATAAAAACGGGTTATAAGGGGAGATGCGGCGCATACGAGTATAAATGTGGCTATTCCGGCTATAATGTTAAGCCAGTAAAGAGTGGATAATTCATTCTTCGTCGCGTCCTGCCTGTAAATAATGGCCTTGCTTATCCCCATATCGGAGAAGATTTGTGAAAACCCGATTATAATCATAACCATCCCCATAAGCCCGAAATCACCGGGGGAAAGCAAATGAGACAGCACCGCCAGAGCTGCCAGCTGGAAAGCGGTGACACTTCCCATTGATATTCCGTTCCACTTGACGCTTGATATGGCTTTTTCTTTTATATTCATTTATTCATTCATCAATAGAAAGGTAAATCAAGGTTATCCTGAGACTGCCTTATTTCGGGACTGATGGTAATCCTGTTTTTCGCGGCTGTCAATTTGATTCATTTTTTAAGCAGATTTCGCTCCGATTTAAACCGGACATATTGTCTGTTTATCCGTAAAAAGATAAGAATCAGCTTATATGATTTAGAAACCATTCATAGATTCTGGCATTGAGTGTAATCGGATCCGGGCAATTACGGCAAAAGCGTTTTTCATCTGAACAAAAAGTTCTTTTTACCTGTTCTTCGAATACCGTGCCATCTGTTTCGAAGTTGAATTCATCCGCCGCCATGGGAAGCTCGAACGCCGGGGCATTGTAGGGGTAAGCGTACCTGCTGCATTCGAGCTGGGAATAAAACTCCGGATCATTAATCTTTTCCTTCGCCCTTTTGAACCTTTCGGACTTAAAGAAAGGGTGATCCGGATACCTTTTATGTAGCCTTGCCAGCGAATAAAGGTTGTATAGATGATACCCCGTTTCTTTCTCACGCGAGGATCCCGGACGCCTCTTTTCTGAAATAAAATATTTTGACCTGAGAAGCAGCCCCCTTACGCTGTGAGCGTAGTACAAATGCGCTATAAGACCGTCACTCCGTACTCTGAACGCCCCCTGATTCAGAGAATCCAGAAAGAGCCTGATCTCCATATCTGATTCTTCATCCGGAAGCTCCGATTTAGCCGCCGCGTACCATATCTGATGATTCAACGTGTAGTCAATTGCCTCATTATTATTAGCCGGATCAATTTTATTCCACGCCTTAATATCCGGATCAAACCTGAAGGGGATGGCTGCTCTCCTTGCTTTCTCCAGAGCATCCGCGCGATTTAGTATCCTGCCGCCAACGGCTAAAGCTTCTATTACCCATGCCTGGCCTATCAAACCATTACACCAGTCTTTACCTCTTTTCTGTCTCTGTATATAAATTTCGTCTCTTATAAACGGTTCGGGAGAGATCAGGTAATTCAGAAGCAGGTTAGCCGCGTCGGCAAACCTGCCGTCGCCGCTGTTTTGGAACAACGCGGCATAGGTAATTATCCAATGGGCGGTATTTCTGACCGGCGTCTCTACATCGAAGTACGGCCCGTTGTGACCGCCCGGCGCGCACAATCTGTTTTTTCCCGTTTTTACCAGGTTATCTATATTAGACTTTGCGGCGGCATAAAATATTTCCCGCTCCGCGGTTATATTATTCATTCCTCCGTCCTTAATAACTGAAAAGTCCCATAAAAAACAGCTATGCCCATAACCAGTCTTATAAAACACCCGAATAAAAAAAGCCTCAGCCATTTTCGCCTGATAAAATAGTGGTCCGACCTTCTGACTGATCTTAAAAAGGTTGCCGGATTAACAGGAAGTACACATAAAATGCCCTTTTTAATAAAATTTTTTAAAAAGGTCTTCCGCTCTCTCCAGGCAACGGGATGCCCCCTGGCTACCCGCCACTGCTTCTTCAATAGCGGCCTCAGCGGCCTGGGAAGAATAGTAACTCTGGCGTCTTCAGAAAAAAACAGTTTGAATCCGGATTTATGAGCTTTGCCTGTCCAACGGATATCCCCTCCTGAACGCAAACCCTCCGGAAAGAGCCCCACCGAATCAAAAACCGATTTCTTTATAAAAAGGTTGCCGGATTTAGCAACATTCCTTCTTTTTATCGCGTCCTCCATCCTTACATTTACGATCGAATCATAAAGCTCGCTTATAGTGCTCTCTTCTGTTACACTGAAAACCACATCCCCTCCAACTATATCATTTCCCTGTTTTATCGCTTTTACACCCTCTCTAAGCCAATCCGGGTCCGGGACACATGTGGCGTCAAGCAGTACGATTATTTCACCCTTCGAGGCTTCGATCCCCCGGTTTCTGGCAGAATAAGGGCTGCTAAGATGCCGGTGTTCTTCAAGATAAATGACATCAAACCTGTCAGCGGCCTCTTCAGGGTTGTCATCGGAACCATTATCCACAACAATAGTTTCAAACGATCCCCCGGTATATCTTTGTTTCGAGACAGCGGTTAATGTCCGCCTTAATCCTTCCGCGTTGTTAAGAACGGGAATTATGATCGAAAGATCGGTGTGACTATCTTTATGCCCAGCTGTCAAATTCAAATCCCCCGGCAACTTCATCTAAGCAAAGTTTCTTTTCTCATCACAACAATAAACAGTTTACCATTTGTCACATTTTTGTCTATATCTCTATGTAAACCGCGGGCAGATACAGATCGAAAATATTCAATCAATCCCCCGGCAAAAACCCTGCGAACACTGAATTAGCGGCCCCCAATTCCAAAGTTGTTGACAGATGCCGGGGTCCTAACTATAGTTAATAACTGTTTTTAAATCTACAAAGATCTGATTTCAATCAAGGCAGACAAATTGCGCTGGGTACAATAAAAACAAGGGGTAATCGATATGCTCTTGCGGCCTGAAGATGTGAGGATATATTCGAGAAACAAGAATATTCTATTCGAGCCGGAGAATGAAGGAAATCTCTTTAGCAGGCTTATCGCAAAAATTGGAGTAAAACTCTCCCGCCTCAACGATTCCCCCGAAAAAGCGGTTATTTCAGAACGTATAATTGAGTACCCGGTCATATTCCAGATTATCGACAGGAAGTCGAAAAATATCCTGGATTTCGGATGCGCGGAAGACCTGTTTCCAATTCACCTTTCTTCATTGGGTTACAGGGTGACGGGGCTCGATTACAGGTCATATCCCTTTACCCACCCAAATTTCAGCTTTATACACGATGATATTCTAAAGTGGCAGCCTCCTGAGGAAAAGTACGACTGTGTAATATCAATTTCTACCATAGAGCATGTGGGGCTCGGGGGATACAGAGACCCATTAAGCGAGAACGGAGACAGCATAGCTGTTCAAAAATTGCTGGCATCTTTAAAGAAGGGGGGACAGCTGATAATATCCGTTCCCTTCGGTAAGCATACTATAGAGAGGAAGATGCGTATATATAACCGCGAAAAATTATCCCAATTGGTTCCTCATATTGAAATGGAGAGGTTTTTCTTCAAACCGGACAGATATGCAAACTGGACTGAAACTTCGTGGCATGAAATAAATGAGCTCGAGTATGAAGATTATTATAAGCTCTCGCCGGCACAGGGGTTGGCTGTAGTAAGCGCGAGGAAGCCTTAAATACAAATAAAAAATCCCGCATAAGAAGGGGGCCATGACTAGAAAAAAGAGAATATTATTTGTATGCGTAAACATGGAAAAATTTGTTGAAGAAGACCTCAATATTCTCAAAAGAAACTATGAAGTAAAAGAAATAAGGATCAACAAAAGGATCGGCAAAAGCCCGCAATTAATCATCACAGCTTTGAAATTAGTCATATATATACTCTGGGCGGATCTTTCTTTCTGCTGGTTCGCGAATATAAACGCTTATCTGGCCGTTTTGATTTCAAAAGTTCTTGGGAAAAAAACTGTCGTAGTGGCAGGCGGTTTTGATGTTGTTTCTCTGCCCGAAATCGATTATGGACTTATAAGGCACAAAAAAGCGGTGGGGAGGGTAAAGTTTGTGCTCAACAACGCTTCTCTTATATTACCCTTCAGCAATCACAGTAAAGAGGAAATATTAAAGATATCAAACCCCGTAAAGATCAAAACTCTATTTCTGGGTGTAGATACCGAAAAGTACCGCCCGGGAAATAAAAAGAGGATAGTAACTACAATAGGGAATGTGAAAACAACGACATTGAAGAGAAAAGGCCTGGAGACATTCGTAAGAACCTCCGCCAGAATGCCTGAAGTAAAATTCTATCTTATAGGAAAACAGGTGGACGAAAGCGCCGTTTCTTTTCTGAAATCTCTGTCCGGCAATAACTTAACCCTTACGGATTATCTCGAACAGAAAGATCTGATAAATATCCTGAGACAGACAAGCGTCTATCTTCAGGTTTCAGCGCATGAAGGATTCGGTCTCGCGCTGGCTGAATCGATGTCCTGCGGGTGCATCCCGGTAGTAACAAAAAGAGGCTCAATACCCGAAGTGGTTGGTGATGAGGGAATATATGTACCCTTTGATGATGTCACTTCAACTGTGTCTGCTGTAAAAAAAGCTCTGAAAATCGATTCCGAAGAATTGAACCCCCGCGGGAGAATCATCAGAAATTTTCCTATAGTAGATAGAGAGAAAAAATTAATAAAAATAATCGACGAATTATAGGTTGAACTCTTCAGTTCAAACTGAAACATTACTGAGGGAAAGGGGGCACACGGAAGTGCCTGCTGAAAAAATATGCCATATCTCCTCGGTTCACAACGCTTTAGATCCGCGAATTTTCTTCAAAGAATGCTCGAGCCTCGCCCGGAAGTATCAGGTCAGCTATATCGCGCGGCACAACAAAGAGGAATCAATAAACAATGTCCGTATTATCCCCTTCCCGGCTTTAAAACCGAGGTTCTTCAGGGTCATATTTTCACCGGCTGTTATGTTTTTTTACGCCCGCAGGGAAAGAGCGGCAGTTTATCATTTTCACGATCCGGAATTATTAATAATCGCTCCTGTCCTTAAATTTTTTCTCGGCTGTAAGACAATCTACGATGTGCATGAAGATTATTACACCAGTATAAGGGGAAAAAGGTATCTTTGCCCGTGCCTGTCGAAAATAATCTCCTCCATATATAGAAAGATCGAAAGATTCTTCGCCCGCACGATTTTCGACGAGGTTATTATCGCCGAAAAATACTACAGAGAATTCATTCCAAATTCCGTTGAAATACTGAACTACCCTCTTAAACGAGATTACCCTGAAAAAAGTTGCTCAAGAGAAACTGAAAGAATACGATTGCTTTACACCGGAAATGTGTCAATCAGCCGGGGGGCATTAATCTGCGCCAACATAACGAATTTCGTAAAAAACTGCGAAGTAACCTTCGTCGGTAAATGCAAAAAAAATGTAGCGGAAGAAATATATAATACGGCTAATGCCCAGGAAAATATTAAAATTACGGGCATAGACAAATTCATCCGCGCGGATCTAATAGATAAATTCTACAAAAAAGGGGGATACCACGCGGGGCTTGCAATATTCCCATACTCCGATCATTATTTTAAAAAAGAGCTTACAAAATTCTTCGAATACATGGGAGCGGGATTACCGATTATCGCTTCAGATTTCCCGGTCTGGAAAAAACTGATAGAAGACAACGAATGCGGAGTATGCGTTGACCCCGGTGATGCAGGGCAGATAGAAAATGCTGTTAAATATATTTTCGGTCATCCGGAGGCGGCAGAAAGAATGGGAGAGAACGGAAAGAGGGCTATAGATAAAAAATACAGATGGGAGAAAGAAGAAAGGAAGCTTTTTGAATTATATGAAAACCTGCTGCGCCCGGTTCAATGAAAGCGGGATATCTCCCTGGTCCGGCAGATTGCTCGAGACAACACAGGCTGATTAATAAGGGCCTTTTCAAGCCGGCCGCAGCAGTGAACAATTTATGTGCTGAGGGCGATACAGATTGACAAAGGGGCAGCATTTATTGTGTAATGAACTGGTGATTTGACGTATTTACTGCTTTCCGGTTACAAGGACTGTAAATGAAATAACAGGCCGTATTTTGAAAGGGAAACATGTCAGAAAAAGAATTTAATTTTTTGGATATTTTACTCGCAATCACAAAACATATAAAATTTATCTTTTTTACTACTCTGGTCATCAGCATTATTGCCATTATTTATAGTCTCGCGGCGACCAAATACTGGAAATCTTCCGCTTCAATAATTCCAGTAAAGGGAGAAAGCGCCTTTAATGTATCAGACTACCTCGGAATGCAGAGCAGTTTCCTCGACATCAGCCTGCAGCCCGAAAGCGCTGAATTGATTATGATAATGAGAAGCCGTGATTTCAGCGAAGATGTTGTCGATAAATTCAATTTAGTAGACTATTTTGACATTTCATCTGAGGACAGCCTGGTTTCTATCGAGGAGGCCGTATCAGGATTAAGGGAAAAAACGCTCGATCTATCGCTTAATGATGAAACCGGTTTGGTTACGATAGCCATAGAGACGAAAGACAAATTTCTGTCGGCTAAAATAGCGAATTATTACTGGGAGCATCTCGACCGCTATAATAGAAAGCAAAAGATGACCAAGGGTCGTGAAAAGCGGATATTCTTAAAGAAGCGGGTTGCCGATCTTGAAGAAACGATAGATTCTCTCCTCCTTTCAATAAAAAAGTTCCAGGATGAAAACCAGGTTTTTGACATCGACAGCCAAACAACTAAGCTGGTAAGCCTTTATTCTGATTTAATTTCTGAGAAGCTTAGAAACAGTATAGCCCTGGAATTGAGCAAAAAATTTGTGAAAAGTGATCTGCCTGAATTAAAACGCCTTAAATACAAAAACTCAATACTTTCCGAAAAGATCTCCGGGCTTAAACATCTGAAAAAGAAAGACTCTGAATTTGTTTTAAGCCTGTCCGAAATACCTGACCTACAGATGGAATACTCGCAATTAAAGTTGAACCTGCTTATTAACAAAAAGGTGTACGAGTTTTTGTACCCCCAATACGAATCAGCCAAAATCGAAGAAACCAGAGATCTGCCTACTATAAATATAGTAGACAGAGCAGTGCCTGCCGGCAGGCGCTCAAAACCCAGGAGAACCATTATCGTCATATCCGCTTTTCTGGCGGCGTTGATCCTGTCGGTCGGATATTCTCTGCTTGTAGAACTTGCAGGAAACTATATGCGCAATCCCGTAAATCAAAATAAATGGAACTCTATTAAATCCCTGATATTTAAAAATGACCCTGAATAAGAAACAAATCATAGATTCAATCGGGTTCAGCGCGATCCTGTTATTTACAATTTGCCTGATAACAGAACCGGTATACTGCTCGATTTTTATCCTTCCCCTCCTGTTTTATCTGAGCCTGAAGGCTCTAGTATCAAGAAGGTGGTTTTTTTATATATTGATCTCCATTTTCACCCTCCTGCCTCAGGCAGACAGATACAACCTCCTTCCTTATCTGTCGACCACATTCGTCTTTTTTCTTCTGGCAATAAGCTTGATATATTTGCTGGTCGACCTCAGATACAAACACTCCTGTTTAATTATGATTATATTCGCGGTAATAGTCGTTCTTCAGGGAATAAGGGGCAAACTTTACAACTACGACAATTATCAGATTGTTAGCGGTGCTGTAAAATTGCTTTTCTACCCTGTCGGGTTCTTTTTTGCGGTCTCTCTATTTAAAGACAAAAAATCCAACGCGGCTTTCTTAAAATCACTGTTCCCCCTATTTATAATTATCGGTGTAATTATTTCATTTCAAATAATCGGATACCATTTATTTCTGACCCGCGGCGCCAGAGTAGCCTCAAGGCAAACTAATATCCTGCTCGTCAGCTTGATCTCAGCGCTGAGCCTGCTCTATTTCTTTAAACTGAATTCAATAAAAAAAATCGCTCTCGTCGCTATCTCCATACTATATATATCCGCGATCTTTCTCACCATGCAAAGGTCTCTGTTCGTCGCAGTTATAATATCTCTGCTGCTTTTCATGTCATTATGCCTCAAAACTGCCAGGAAAAAGACGAAAACGGTTATTACCTTTATAATCATCATAGCTGTTCTTGCCACTTCGATCTTTATGATCGCTCCCAGCTTCTCGCTTAACAGGGACATCTCTTCGCGAAGCAGCGAAGCTATAGATAAGGGCCTGGAAACTCCCAGTTTACAAATCAGATTTTTCTTTTTTCTAAAAGTCTATAATATAATCAAAAAAAATGTTCTATTCGGGCAGGGGGTCGGAGATACTGTCGTTCTGCCCTTTTCAAACCAGAGGTTAAAATCGTTCGTTGATAACAGCTACCTTGTACTGATATGGAAACTTGGCCTGACAGGTTTTCTGGTCTTCGCCTCTATATTCTTCCTGTTTATAAAAAAGGCTTTCTACATCATAAAAAATTCAAAAAGCCGGTTATATGTAACAGTTTCAATAGCTTTGCTCTGTACAATCATAGGTCATTCAGTAACAGGGCTGGCCTGTGCTATAATGAGTCACTATCATTTTAATTTTATATGGGGAGCGTTTATCGGTATTATCTATTATCTTTATGACGAGGTTTACGTTCAAGCCGGCAATTGACGTCTCGAATAAATTTACTTTAACCCCGCTCTCATTCTCTTTTTGCGACATGAGGCAACTTTTAGCTTTTCAGTTTCTCTATTCACTGCTAATATAAAGTCCGAAGAGTTTAGATGAAAGGTCGGTAAATTGAAGAAGAATGAAATCAGAGTAGCTATGGGACAGATCAATCCCACGGTGGGTGATTTTTCCGGCAATCTTGAGAAAATAAGGGAAATGACAGAAACCGCCCGTGGTTCCGGCGCTCAAATAATCGTCTTTCCGGAACTGTGCATTTGCGGCTTTCCCCCTGAAGACCTTCTCTTCAAAAAGCATTTCATCGGGGAATGCAAAAAGTATGTGAGTAAGGCCGCCGCTTACTCTGAAGGGATAGCACTCGTTGTAGGCGCTCCTGAACTTTCGGGTTCACGCGGAGATAAAAAACTGTATAATTGCGCCTATATCTTGCTGAACGGCAAAATAGCCGCCAGGTACAGGAAGATAAACCTGCCGAATTACGGCGTCTTCGATGAAAAGAGATATTTTTCCCCTGGGAATAAAGCGGTTGTGGCCAGCTCGGGAAAACTGAATATCGGGCTGACTCTCTGCGAGGATATCTGGGTTGAAGACGGGCCGGCATTTGTCGAATCAAAGGAACTTTCCGCTAATATCATAATAAATCTTTCCGCCTCGCCGTATACAGAGAACAAATGCCGGGACAGGGAAAAACTCTTACGCAGAAGAGCGAAGAAGACCGGCGCCCTTCTCTGCTTCGTGAACACGGTCGGCGGTCAGGATGAGCTCGTATTTGACGGAACGAGCTTGATAGCTGACCAGGACGGCAGAACAGTAGCGCGCGCCAGACCTTTTGAAGAAGATCTTGTCATAGCTGACGTGGAAATAACCCCAAAGAAGAAAAAGAAAAACAAAAAAACATCTGTCCTGTCTAACGACAAAAAAATCTACCTTGAAACGATTAATCTTCCGAAAATCCCGCTATCCAAATCCCGAAAGAAGATCAAAGCCAATGTGGCTAAGCGTCTTGATCCCAACGAAGAACTCTATAAAGCCCTGGTTACCGGAACACGCGACTATATAATCAAAAACGGATTTAAAAAAGCGGTTCTGGGACTGAGCGGCGGTATAGATTCAACCCTCACGGCGGTCATAGCTGTTGACGCCGTTGGGAAAGAGAACGTCGTCTGCGTAACTATGCCTTCCGCGTTTACATCTGAAGAAACCCTCCGTGATTCTCATCTTCTGGCGGAAAATCTCCAGACCCGGATTTTCGAATATCCTATCAATCCAATCTACGAATCCTATATTGAGCATCTCCCGAAATTGCTGGGTAGCAAAAAAATCACCGAAACGGAAGAAAATATCCAGGCCAGAATAAGGAGCAACATACTTATGGCATTCTCAAACAAGTACGGCTGGCTGGTACTGGCTACCGGAAATAAAAGCGAACTTGCGGTCGGCTACTGCACACTGTACGGTGATATGGCCGGCGGTTTTGCCGTACTGAAGGATGTCCCGAAAACAAAGGTATATTCATTGAGCAGATATAAAAACGGTATTTCCGGAGGACACCTGATCCCTCAATCAATAATTCACCGGAAACCCTCCGCCGAACTTCATCCCGGTCAGCTTGACCAGGACTCTCTGCCTCCCTACGCCGTACTTGACCGCATCGTAGAACTCTATCTCGAAGAGGACCTGGGGCTCGAGGAGATTATAGCGAAGGGGCTGGATCCAAAAACAGCCAGGGAGATGATTGTAAAAATAGATAAGAACGAATACAAAAGGCGCCAGGGGGCGCCGGGGATAAAGATCACGACGAGGGCTTTCGGGAAGGACAGCAGATTCCCGATAACAAACAAATATAAAAAGAGATCCTGACAACACCTTTGACCGAATCGGTTATGCCAATTCTCATCTTCTTAAAAAAGTGGCGCCGTTATCTCTAGCGGCGCCACTGAATGTTAAAAAATCGGTATCGACATTACTCGATCTCTATTTCATTCACCTCTCCGAATGTGCTTAGGGGCTTATCGAACTTTTCCTTATCTCCTACCACAAGAACCGTGAAATCCTCCGGCCTGAGATACTTCCCCGCGGCTCTGATTACTTCGTCAATCGTAAGAGAAGCGTATTTTTCCATATCCTTTTCCGGTGTGTCAAGCGGTCTTCCCTGAAACTGCAGTTCGACGAGCCTTCTTACTATAGCCTCTTTAGACTCATAATCGAAAACATGGCTGTTAAGAAATGAGTCAACCGCTTTGTCGAATTCTTGCTGTGTCGGACCCTCAGTTCTCATGCGCTCTATCTGATCGTAAATCAGATTGATCGTCCTGCTGTACTCACCCGCTTTAGTTTGAGAATAAGCGGTGAAAGTGCCCTTCGCGAAGTTTCCCGGCCTGAAAGATGACCCTGCTGAATAGGCAAGACCTCTTTTAACCCTTACTTCTTCCGTGATCCACGAGGCGAACGACCCTCCCCCGAGGATATAGTTCATAATGTTTATCGCGCATCTGTCCGGGTTATCATTCCTGATGCCCAGATGTCCGATCATGATATATGCCTGATTCATGTCCCCCTTATAAACGTAGTTATAGTTCTCTTTTTCATCTATCTGAACACGGGGAAAATCCTCAATCTCGACATCTTTTCTTTCCCATCCGGAAAAATTCTCCACGAGAAGATCTGTTATTTCAGATTCCGTCACATCTCCGCTTATCCCTATTATGGTGTTGCCGGGGTGGAAGTATTTCTCGTGGAATTTTACAAGATCTTCCCTGGCAATACTGTTGCACGCTTCCTCCGTGCGGCTCCATCCGTATGGGTGTCCTTTATATACAAGTTTCCGGTACTCTCTTCTGGCAATATTCATCGGCTTGTCATTTTTACGCCTTAACTCTTCAAGCATGGTTTTCCGCTTCATCTCAATTTTTTCCTCGGGGAAAACCGGATTCATTATAAGGTCGGCGTATATACCAAGCACACGCGGCAGATCCTTTTTAAGACAGTTAAGAGATATCCTGGTGCTCAAACCCCCGCCGTTAAAGTTTATGCGGGCCGCGAGAAATTCCAATTCGTCATTAAGCTTATCGGACGGCCACTTTTCTGTTCCGCCGTTTCTCATAACCCAGTTTGCCATCTCGTTGCGTCCAAGCCTGTTTTTGTCAGGATAATAAGTCTTTACCAGCATGGTAATGTTTACAACCGGCACCTCATGATCTTCTATGAAAAACCCTTCTATGCCATTATCAAGCTTGACCTGTGTGTATTCAGGCGTCTCGACTTTAAGCTTCGGATATTCCAGATTACTCGGATGTGTCCTCTCCACACTCACTCCGGCCCTGTGTTTTCCGCACGAAACAGCCATCAAACCGGCAAGGAGTAATACAAATAGTCTGATCTTCATTGTCATTCTCCTTCCTCTTTTATATAACCCGCGGCTTTTGCTCTCTCGAACAATTCCTTCCCGAATTCCATCATCTCTTTCCTGGATCTCATGCTCTGGAACTTCTTTCCTATTTCCATCTGTTCCTGCCTGGGAAGAGATTTTATATATCTCATGACATCCTTCTGATACTTCTTCATCGGGCTCATCTCTTCATCGCCGGACTTATCCTCATCCTCTTTAACCTGAACCCTGCGCGCGACAACCCGATTCTTCTTTTTCAGAAATTCTCCGGCCGCTGCTCTTATTTCCTCGGCCCCCACTTTTTTGAGCTTTTCAATCATCTCGAACATCCCGGTGTAATCTCCATAGTAGATCTCGCCTGTAAGAAGCTGAAATCCTATCCCGAGATTAGATCCCATCGAACGAACCATAGAAGCGTTGGTCTTGTTCTTCACGCGCTGCAGCTCTCTTTCGGTAACAAGTTCTTCTTTCAGCTTGTCCAGCTCGGCGTATATCGCCTCTTCAACCTCCTCCAGTGTGTGAGGATGTCTCGGCGCCGCGCTTATAACGAGCATATTATCATAACGCTCTGAGGGACCAATATATACTCTTGGGGCATCGGCCGTCAATTCCTGCTCCTCGTAGACAGATTTGTACAGACGCGACGTCTTTCCGGCGCCGAGAATATCAGCCATTACCTGAAAGGCAAGTCCCCGGGGATCGGGATAGTTCGGCTTATGATAACCTATCATAAGCTTCGGGTTCGCGCTGTGTTCTATTTCTATTCTGACTTCGCCCTGCTGCTCCGGCTCCCTTGTTTCGATCGGAGGAACGGGAGGTTGAGCGGGAATCGGCTCAAAATATTTCACAGCCATCTTCTTTACCTGTTTTAGGTCAACATCGCCGACAATTACAGCTGTCGCGTTATTGGGTGAGTAGTATTTTTTATGGTACTCCGCGAGCTCTTTCCGGTCGATGGTCCTAAGATCACTCATCCATCCTACAACAGGCCATTTATAAGGACATGCCTTGAATGCGGCCGCGTAGAAACTCTCTCTCATAACATCGTCCGGATCGTTTTCTCCCAGCCTCCTCTCCTCCATAACTACATCGCGTTCCGTCCAGAACTCTCTGAATACCGGCTCATCCATGCGGTCGGATTCCGCTGTCATCCAGAGCTCTAGCCTGTTCGCCGGCAGGTAGGCGAAATACACGGTAAAATCGTAAGAAGTGCCGGCATTTAAAAAGCGTACTCCGTTGTTCTGATAAGTTTCCCATAATTCATTATTTACAATATACTTTTCCCTCTGCTCTTCAAGGAGCCTGTAGAGTTCGGCCCAAGCCGTTTTATACTCCAGGTAGATCCCCAGATAATCTGTTCCGTCATCCTCGAGCAGATAATCCCTTTCGGCAATACTGTCGGGTAAAGTTTTCATGGCTTTGATCTTCTTTACCACGAGACTGTTCTGGCTGGACTTATCCGTTCCGGCTTCACCCGCCTCTTCCACAGAAAAACCGGAAACTATATCCTTGCTGAAATCTTCGAATATTTTAAACCGCCACTCACCAATCTCTTTCCTGAGTTTAATGCTTCTTTCGCCAAGCGAGTCTGTTTTTTCGATATAGGGAATCTCTGCCTCGTAATTCTCCGTTCCCATCATCTTTGTGCCTTTAAACATCATATGTTCAAGAAGATGAGAAATCCCAGTAACATTGGGCCACTCATTTGCCGAACCTACATCCATAACTATGGCGCCGAACATCACGGGCGCCTCATCACGATTGACAACCAGAAATTTCATTCCGTTGTCAAGTTCAAACTCTTTTACCTTTTCCTCCAGCCTGGCCCCGCTGGCGGGAGACTGCATAAAAACAGCTACCGCGAGAAAGACAGCAATGAAGAAAAGCTTTCTTCCATCTCTATTCACGTTTCCCCCTTTCAGGTATCGCGTAATCAGGTAAAAAAACAGAAAAACACCCTTGCCTGTTTTCACATTTGACAATTTATAGACGGCATTCTATCAGTAATTCCGCCGGGCATACAACAAAAAACCCTTACATCATTTAACAGACTTGATTATTTTTAAAAAGCTGTTATAAATTAATGGCATACGGATGTTTTATAATATTCATATAATCCGCTTTGAATGCAAATCTATTCTGGAAGGAATAATTATGAAGATTCTCCGGTCAACCGCGATAATAAATGCTTTCCTGCTCCCTTTTCTTTTTACTGCCCTGAACCCGGATGACGCCTTATCTCAACGGGGAAATTACTATACAGGAGCCCGGCCATACTGGCAGCAGGAGGTTGATTGCGAGATCCGCGTAACCCTTGATACCGAAAACCATACTCTCTGCGGCAGCGAAAAGATCGTATACACAAACAATTCTCCCGATACTCTAACCCGGTTTTTCATCCACCTCTACCCGAACGCCTTCAGGGAAAAGGTCACTCAACTCGTTAGAGACCATATGCCGAGAACTAAATATTTTATAGTCGGCCTCCCGGAATCGAATCGGGGATGGATAGATATAACAAAACTTTCCTCAGGGGGCGAGGACATCAAGTTCGATACCCGGGGCACCATACTCTCCGCGGATTTTCCCTCTCCCCTTCCTCCGGGCGGCAAAGAAACTCTGGAAATAGAATTTAAGGAAAAAATCAGAAAAAGAATCGGACGCTCAGGTTATACGGGCAATCATTATGATATAGCACAATGGTATCCCAAAATGGCTGTCTACGACAAGAACGGCTGGCATCCGGATCAATTCAGAAAGGGAGAATTCTACGGTGAATTCGGGGATTTTGATGTCCATATCACTCTTCCTGATGAATACGTTGTCGCCGCTACGGGCCTTCCGGTCTCCGGTGATCCGGGCTGGAACAGATCCAGACCGGAAGAAAACCTTAAAGACGGCTCTTCCGCGGGACAAAAAACGGTTCATTTCAGAGCGCAGAATGTACATGATTTCGCATGGTGCGCCGATCCTGATTTTGTGGTTCAGGACACCACATGGCATAATATTCAAATCATGAGTTTCTACAGAAAGTCCAGCCCGGCGTGGAAAGACTCTGTTCTCGCCCGAGGGCTTAGAACGATGAAGTGGCTCGAAGAGTTCGCCGGCCCCTACGGATACCCTCAGATAAGCATAGTCGATTGCCCGACCGGCGGCGGCATGGAATATCCAATGCTTGTCATGAACGGCAGCCCGGATGAAGATCTGATACTTCATGAGGTTGGCCACAACTATTTCTACGGTATGCTCGCGAATGACGAGCGCGCCGAAGCATGGATGGATGAAGGATTTACTCAATACCAGATGCTTCGCTACTCCTATGATAATTACGGTCCTTACGGCAGGGCCGGAAAAGACAGCGGGCTTTTTTCCCCTCCCGGCATCAAACTGTGGGAAAGAATTTCGAAGCCGGTTATTACCGCTCACCGCACAGGTTACGCGGAACGCCTCGCCACGCCCTACCACGAATTCAAAAATAACGCGAGAACAATGGTCTATCTCAAAGGGCCTCTCTTTCTAAGATATATCCGGTATATAGTGGGAGATGAAAAATTCGATGAAATCATGCACACATATTTCGAAAGATGGAAATTCAAGCACGTAGACGAAGAGGCCTTTCTCTCCGTGTGTGAAGAGGTCTCCGGGAGGGACCTGGAGGAACTGTTCAGACAATGGCTCCATACTACAAAAGAGTGCGATTATAAACTCGAACGCTTTGACGTAGAAAAATCCGGGGAAGACTACGAAGCAACTGTTGATATCGAACGGAGGGGGGAAATGATGACCCCCTTTTCTCTGGTTTTCAGATTCGCGGACGGAAACACGATTACAAAACGTGTTGACGGAATGCTCAGGACTATAGAAAAGAGCTACACTTTTAATAAACCCCCGGTATCGGCGGCCGTTAATCCGGCAAATGAAATACTCGATATATACCTGCTCGACAACTTTCAGCCGCGCAGAAGAGACCTGGCGTTCGACAACCCCGCGAGCACCCGTTATCCCCACGACGCTTACCAGGTGCGCTGGCTTCCGGTTGGTTTCTACAACGATATCGACGGCGCTAAATTCGGCCTCAGGTTAAAGGGCGGCTATGACAACAGGTACCGTAAATTTACACTTCAGTCACTCTATAGCGCTGAGAGTGAAAGATACGATTTCTACGCTGATTTCGAGCATCCCTTAGGTTACTTTGGACGGGACGCTTCATTAAAATTAACGGGCTATTACAGGGAAGGCAGGCAGGGCGCATCATTGAAGCTAAACAAAATTCTCAGAAAAACCTACTATGACCCCGGCGCGAGGCATCTCTCTTTCAAATTCGCATACAATGAACTAACAGATACGGCCTATGTCTATCCCGGCACATACGAAAAGGGTGTCAATATTAAAAGCGGACTCAGTCTCTCCTTCTACCCTGCAACAGACCTGTTTGATACCGGCTTTAAATTCTCCTTCGGCCGTTCTTTCTGGGGCAGCGACTATAACTATGAAAAATCTTCACTTGAGCTCAGAGTCACCCCGTCGAAGAGATTCCCCGTACCCTTCAAGCCGAGGATGAGATTCTACGCCGGCCACAGTTCTGTCAACCCTCCCCTTCAGGAAAAATACCGCCTCAGCGGCGCAGGGCCTCTCGAGAGGGACAACTATTTCTGGCTCAGAAGCAAGGGTGCTTTCTGGAAAGACAGTTATAATAATTTCCAGGTTCCCGGAAGCGCAAACCTCCGGGGCTATTTCGACTGCGGTTTGAGCTTCAAGCGCCTCTACGCGTCAAACTTTGAACTTCAGATGCCCTTTCCTCTGCCTGGGAAGATGAAATTTAAACGGGACCTCTATCTCTTCTACGATTGGGGCGGAGTATACGACAAGGATCCGTTCTCGGGGCTCTCCGTACAGGAAATAAACCAGCTGGGAGTAAGCTCCGGCATATTCAAGGACGGGATCAGCGATTTCGGCATAGGTGTCAGCCTGTTTGGTGTTACAGCCGAATTCCCCATCTACCTCAGCAATCCCGCTATTGTGGGCGGAGAGGACAAATGGGATTTCAGGTGGACTGTGGGGATAAATAAACTATTTTAGAGCCCCGTCCGCGGATCGGATTTTCTTCGGTTTTAAAATTCCGGAGCCCTAAGCGGGCGCTCTATAGTTTCAACTGTTTTACTGTATCGATGATTGTTCCGTCACGATATTCTATAAGAGCCACAATTCTGTCTTCATACTCCGGTTTCTTGGGCGTACCGGCGATATCGACCGCCGTTTGCCTCAATTCTTCAATCGATTTTAACGGAAGATCGCTTCCCTTTAGATTTTCCATGAGGTCCTCCCTCTTCGGATTAACCGCGATTCCCCGTTCTGTAACGATTACATCAATCAGTTCTCCTGGTGACGTTACGGTTGTAACACTGTCGACTATAGAGGAGACCCGCCCCCTCAAAAGAGGCACGGTAATAATAGTACAGCCGCTGTCACAGACATCCGTGAAGCCGCCTGTTCCGTGAAGCAGCCATCCGTCGGAATGTGTGTTCACATTTACGTTGAAATCAAGGTCGACTTCAGTCGCTCCGAGAACCGCGGCTTTAGCGCGCGTGGCCAGATTGCCCTTTGTGTGATAATTGTAGGAGGTAAATGGATCCGATTCAATATGTCTGGGGTTTTTTATAACCGACTCAACAGCGGGTATATCGAAACACTGAAGGTCAAGGATATAATCTATAAGCCCCTCCTCGAGCATATCCACCATAAATTTTGTCGATCCGCCTCTCGCGAAATCAGCCTTAACGCCCTGCTCCCTCATAATTTCAGCCAGATAATCTAAAAATGCCAGGGAAATCCCCCCCGCTCCCGCCTGAAAAGAAAATTCCGGTTCATTCATTATCCCCGCGTCTCTGATAACTCTCGCCGCGTATTGGGCAATCAGGAGCCGTGTAGGGCTTCGCGTTAATCTTGTTGTTCCGGACACTATCTTTTCAGGGTCGCCCAGATTTTCCACCCGGCAGACATGATCCACATTACCGCCCCTTACCGTCCATGGATAATTGGGGAAAGGCACAAGGTTGTCTGTTACAACAATAACATTATCCGCGTAGAGTGAGTCGGCCAGCGAATAGCCCAGAACACCGCACGCGGACGGTCCGCCACGCCCGTTGGCGTTCCCGTTCGGATCGGCGAGGGGAGCAGCTATGAACGCCGCGTCTATATGCAGATCCCCATCCTGTATCGCCCTGTAACGTCCCCCGTGAGAGCGGAGCGTACAGGCCTTTTTCATCTTCCCGAGAGAGCATGCCCTTCCCACCGGACCGTTCATCGACCCTTCAATATGTGAGACAACTCCGTTTTCTATATGTTTTACAATCGGTTCATGAACAGGGAAGAGCGCCGAAGGAGCAATAACCATATCTTTCAAACCCCTTTCAGCGAGCCTGTCAATAACCATATTGCCGAGGTGATCTCCGTTTCTCAGATGATGATGAAATGACACCGTCATACCGTTCTTCAGGTTACAGTCATCAATCGCCTCATCCAGAGAGGAGCGGAGTTTTGTCTTATTGTCGGCAATCGCTCTTATAGGCGGCCCCGCCTTCCTTCCTCCGCCGTGATCTTCGTGCGCTCCTTTAAAGGGTTTGAGTTTCTTTCCGTCAATTTCCTCAGGGATCATCCTTCCTAAGGCGTTTCGAATCATTTTCATACCCCATCCCCATATCTCTTTGCGGGCTGAGCCCGCTGTTGAAGTTTAACTTGTTTAATCGGTCAGGCCGAGAGTCTCCGCGATATTCAAAACCTTCCTGGCCCTTTTTTCAATGGGAGCATCTATCATTTTCCTCCCTATGGTAGCAACTCCGCTGCCCTTTTCCCTAGCCCTGTCAATAGCGGAAACGACTTTCCTGGCATATTCAATCTCTTCTCTGCCGGGCGCGAAAACATCATGTACAGGTTGAATCTGAGAGGGATGAATGACACCCTTTCCCGCGAACCCGATATCCTTCGCCTCACGGGTACTCTCTATTAAACCTTCAGTGTCTTTAATATCAGAGAATACCGTGTCAATAGCCTGAACCCCCGCCGCTCTTGCCCCAATAACCAGCAGGCTTCGAGCCACAAAGCTTTCTTTACCGCTTCGTGTCCTGCGCACACCCATATCGGCCGTGAAATCCTCGGCTCCAAAACAAAGGGCGACAACCCGGCCGCTTGCCGCAGCTATCTCCCGCGCGTTTAAAACACCCTCGGCTGTCTCTATGAGCGGCATGAGAAATGTTTTGTTTTTCAGGTTTTCCCTTTGTTCGATTTCCCCCGTAATCTCCTCAACTTCCTTTATATCACTGGCATTCTCAGATTTTGGTATAAGCAGCGTATCCGGTCCGGCAGGCAGAACCGTCTCAATATCGCACCTTCCGTACCGGCTCGAAAGAGGGTTTATTCTCACGATCTTTTCAGCTTCTCCGAAATCAACCGACAGAAGAGTATTTCTTACCAGAATTCTCGCGGCATCTTTCTGGTCCGGAGCAACGGAGTCTTCAAGATCGAGTATTACACAATCGGCTCCGAAAATGCCCCCGTTATACAGCAGGGAAGGGTTGTTTCCGGGCATATAGAGGCGGGTTCTTCTGAGTCTTTCTTTCTCGTTTTCCCTCAGGGGCACTTTTCTTTCAGGTAAAACCCCCGGGGCTTCGATTTCATACAACCTTCCGGCTGCCGCTTCCACGCGTGCCTGAATAACATAATCAAAAGCTCCGTTGTCACTTACATCAACGCTGCAGTGCTTGACTTGGAGCTTCTTCAAAGTCTCTCTTACGGTCGCTTCTATCTGCTCACCGTACATACTCATGACCTTACTCTCTACAGTTATCCTGAAACCGCCTCTTTCTTCAGCTTTCATCGTTACGAGAAGATCATTTTTTTTGCCTTCTCTCCCTGTAATAGTCTTTTTTATTTTTTTCATGACTCACTTCCGTCAAACAAATTGCGCCTTCCTTAACCTCCCCCAAGCCGTCCCTGCGCCGCTTGCAATCCCGTTTATTATTTAAAAAAAGCTGCATGGAAAGTAAAACAAGCGCGCTGTACTTACCAGAACGAATTTTAAACAATTGCTCAGTTTAAGTCAAAAGAGAAAAAATAAACACGCGTGATTTTTACACAAAAATGGGCAGGTAGTTCTACCTGCCCATTCGGTCCCGAAGATTAGAATTTCAAATGACTGCTAATCTCCCTCTCCATTAAGAACCTGATCAAGCCTATTCTCCTACTACCTGGGGGGAGAATTATTTTTTTAATCGCGGGCTCATATCTCAGGTACTGTCATTTATAGCATCAAGTTTTATGCCAAAACGAGCAAACAGCCATTATTTTTAATATGTAGTTATCAACAGATTGTGGATAACTTCCTATATTTAAATATATAAGGCGGTTACGCGATATTTACAACACCTTTTCGCCACCCTGTTCAACCAATGATATGGTTTTAAGCCGTTCTCCTCGTTGATTTAATTTATTAAATATCTTTACGCTCCCTGATATAGTGTAAATATATTTACCTTATGTGTGAAATCTCTTTGCAGTGAACGCCGGGTTATCTCTCCTTTTTTAAGAATCAATACTACCCCTTAATATCTCTTTTGCCGTTTTCCTTTAAGATTGAACTATATAAAAGAGCCCCCTTCCCGGCCTGATTCCGTTCATTTATGATTATCATACCCTTTTAATCATCCGGAAGATCTTAAACCTCTCTGGACATCCCTCGCTTAATACCGTATAATACCCGGTATGAAAAAACGGAAACTCGGCAATACGGATATTATGACGTCTCCGGTAGGCTTCGGGGGTATTCCAATACAAAGGCTTTCATTCGATGAAGCTGAAAGGGTCCTCGTCCGCGCGGTAGAAAAAGGGATGAACTTCTTTGATACAGCCCGCGGCTACACAGACAGCGAGAGGAAAATGGGCCGCGCCCTTAAACCCCACAGGGATAATATCTATCTTGTGAGCAAGGCGATGTCCCGCGATTTCAGGGGCATGACACTTGAACTTGAAACCAGCCTTAGAAACCTTCAGACAGAGACTATCGACCTTTACCAGCTCCACTCCGTGGGCAGCGAAAAAATCCTTGAAAGAATCACCGGGGACCGTGGAGCGCTTGAAGCTCTCGTCAAGGCGCGCGAAGCCGGCAAAATCCGCTGGATCGGGATAACCGGACATTCCCGGCCCGTTCTTTTAAAAGCGGTCAGAACCGGCCTCTTCGATACAGTGCAATTTCCCTTCAACCCGATCGAAACCGAATGGGAGGATGAGGTCATCCCCGCGGCAAAAGAAAAGGGCGTGGGAATAATAGGCATGAAACCGGTTGCCGGCGGCGCTATAAAAAATGTCTCCGCTTCGATAAGGTTTACACTTACGAGGGGGGTGGATGTTTCCATACCGGGAATGGATTCAATAGAACAGGTCGATGAAAACGCTCTTGCCGGCGAAACCCCCGGCAAAATAACAGAGACCGAACTCGACAGGCTTGAAGAGGAGAAAAAAGTCTGGGAAGGCGAATTCTGCCGCCGCTGCGGCTACTGCATGCCCTGCCCGGAAGGCCTCAACATACCATTTCTTCTTCTCATAGAAGCTTACTACAGACGTTACGGTTTAAAAGACTGGGCCCTCTCGAGATTGAAAAAGCTGGAAAAGAATTATGACGATTGCACCGCCTGCGGGCAATGCCTTGAGAGGTGCCCCTACGATCTCCCCATTCCGGAGCTTATGAGCCGGGCATCCGAAATAGTCGTCTAAACCGGAGTTTCACGCAGGCTCTCCTTCCGTTATCTCTATTTTCCCGCGGGCACGGCTTTGTTCTTTGCTGGAAATCGGTCCGTACTTAATTTATATTAATAACTGCGTTGCCGTTTTAAGACTGTCTTTGAGGGAGAATTGAGGGAATAATCTATGGATATCACAGGCTTTATAAAAAGACTGCTGGGGATCGAAGTAAAACCGGGAGAACCGGAAAAACTAAGTGACGAGTCATTCAATGAAGTAATAACAGAAAACAGCGGCCTCTGTTTTGTACATTTCTACACCCTGTGTAACGCTTCATGCCAGGTCATGGGGGGGCTACTGAACGAGATCGGGCCGAACTACATAGGAGATGCAAAGTTCTACAAGATGGACATAAGAGATAACCCATATACCCCTCAGAGATTAAACATTACGGGTGTTCCCGCGGTCGTTGTCTTCAAAGACGGCAAACCTGCCGAGGCGCTTACAAAACTGGTGCCGCTCAATCAGCTCAGCGAATGGATTGAGAAGAATATCCGGAATCTTAATTCTGTTGATTCTTAAAATTCAGGTGCTTGAATGAAAAAATATATCTCAGATAACGCCGTCATCAGATTAATCTCCGGAGATATCACAGAGGAGGAGGTCGACGCGATAGTGAACGCGGCAAATTCGCGCCTTGTCGGCGGCGGCGGTGTTGACGGCGCTATCCACAGAGCCGGCGGCCCCGGGATTATGGCTGAATGCGATAAAATAAGGGCT
>CAZKNG010000026.1:0-26893 GCA_964554125.1 uncultured bacterium
ATCTACACGTACTGACACACTCTTTCCCTACACGACGCTCTTCCGATCTTTAGAATATCTACTCCCCGCAGTCACGCCCCGGCGGTTGTTATCGGTCTTTTCCCCGCGTTCGCTGCTTGGGGAGTAAATATTCTAAAACAGGCATATACCGGTGTAGGCACAACGCTGGCAAAGGAAGCGGCAGCAGGCATACCGATAAACGGCATTATGGGACTTTTAGCACTTGAAAAGGGGTTTATATTTTCATCTATGATACTTGCCGCTATAAGCGTGTTTTTGATTGAAAAAGATTTTCTTAAGGCCTCGCTGTGGTCTTTAGGGGGAATGCTTTTAGCTTTTTTCGGCGTCATTCATACCTTTGAGTTTGTCGGAAATGGAACTGTTAGTGTGCTTGGCTGGAACGCCGGAGGAAGATTCGCATTCGGATACCTCTGTTTCGCACTGGTTTTCCTGTCATTCTATATATACAGAAAGGCACGCGCGTGAGTGTCAAAGGCCGAAGGACTCGGGGAGCACGGACGAATGACAATAGCGCCGGGTTGCGTTATAAAGCCTGTATGTGGTATAATTAATAAAACAAAGTAAACCGGAATATCTATTTCCACAGAGGGGTAGATGAAATGATTATTCCTCCGGAAGCCCCTTTGAAACTATAGTAGCTGGATGAAAATCTTTCACAAATTTTTTGTAGTTTGTTTTAATTTCTTTATCAGAACTTGATTGGTTACAGTTAAGAGTGCTGTAATATTTTTCTGCGTCATCAAAATAACTGGCTTTCAGGTTCTCAAACTGCTCATAAGTGTTATGTGGATCGGGTTCAACGAGAGCGTTCAGAGATGGTCTCCTCCGGTGTTTATTTCTGCCGTATTTAAGCCGGTAAAAAGTTCCTGACAAAACAAATGGTTCAGGTGTAGGGGGGCGGGATTATCTTGGAGGCATGAGTGTTCAGATTGTTCAAGTTGTTCATTTCTGAACACAAAAAAATATCTTCTATAACCAGTGGTATTAAATAGTGTTATAAGCTAAAACTTATAATAATTATTACAAAAGTGTTCACATTAACACTTTTTGTATATTAGAAAAACCTTTTTATTATACAGCTCTAGCGGATAATTTAAAAAATATTCTTCTTTTCTCTCTCTTTTATATTTTCCTGCTATAACAGGAAATATATAACTTCGTAATGCCCTGAAACTAACTGAAGAAACCCCGCAGTCAATCTCTATTCCATTTTGGAACACCTCGTGCGATTACAATGGGGTGAAACGATGGAAAGTGAGTGAAAACTCACATTATTTAGAGAAGTTGTTTTCTGATTTTTCCTTGCTCAATTCTTTAACGTGGAGGTGAGAGATTTATAGTTTGTGCAAGAAAGTAAATGAGCAGTTTCAGAGAAGAAAATATGAGATGAAGGAATCAGAATCGGCTATGAAAGGGGCAAAGATGAAAAGGTCGTTTATTACTGCGCTAGCGATTCTGCATTTGTTGACGATGACTGTTTTCGTTACGGGATGCGGTGAGGGGAAAGTAGTATACCCGAAGGATGCGGATACTACAGGGGTGGATACTTCAGGTACAGAACCTGATGATCCACCACCAGATCCGCCGCCTCCACCCGACGGTAATCCTTCCGGCGCATCAAATCATTTGGCATCATCGACAGCAATGCCCCTTGAGTCAATAGCTCAAAAGGTATTGGCGGGTGATTACGGCTCAGTCCTTCAGCGAATACTAGCTGATGAGATATCAAAATGCGTAAATCAGATGCAAGAGGAAGGAGTAATTTTACTTAATTCTGGTGATATAGCTTCCAATATCAGGATAAATGAGGATAGTAAGGGTCGGATAATATTCAATTCAAGTTACATCGCGGACGAAATAATAAAGGGCGACTATGGCAGTCAGGCTAAAAAGCTTATGTCAGCAATGATAAAAAGAAGTTTTAGAAAGTAGTATCCGGTGAAATCTTTATTATAGGAGGTTGACCTATGAAGAAGTTATGGGCTTTAATGATAGTGGTTTTAATCTTTTCGGGATTTGGCTGCGAGGGTGTTTTTTCTTCAAAGGAAATTAAGAAAGAGTCATTTTCTGATAAAGAGGTAAAACTTGTAGCGCTTGAGTCAGCGGGTGCTGATTCTGTTACGGTGGATGTAACTTTGTATATTGGAGCTCAGTTGCTCGAGTCTAATTTTAAGAATTACAGCCAGGTGGCCTATGATAAAAACGGTAATTTTTGTCTACCACAGGAGAACTCGCTTTCATCGAGTCTGGAGCGTCTTTATCAGGATTTAGATGACAGCATCAATTAGAATAGGGTAAATATTTTGAAATCGAGAGCCTTAAGAATATACCTGTTTGCGGCGCTGCTTGCTGTAGTGTTATTTGGTAATTCAGTTGTTTTTGCCCGTGATGGGGAGCATGAGTCTACCAGCTATACTGGTGAAAGGCTTTTGCTCCCCTTTTCTAATCCCTTAAAGGGGTTTGACCCAAATCTGATGGCCTGGCACAGCTCAACGAAGTTATTGATGATGGGTGAAGACTGGCTGTACGAAAAAAGTGGATTTTCAGGATCTAAGAAAGGGCGTTTTTCTCAACTTCTTTTATCCGCTTATTTTAATTACGCGACGAGTTACTACAGTCATGAGATTGCTCATCAATTTCTGAACAGAAGCCATCATACATTCTGGGTGGATATGACAGATTGGTTTCCACACTGGGTTCCTGAGTTCATATTCTCGGAGGGTTATTCTGGTTTTTGGAATGATGAAGAGCTTGAAAGATTTATAGATTCCCAAAGGAGTGATTTAGATATAACTTCTAGGCTTATACTTACTTATGAAGCCGGACTCTATCAAGAGAATTTTAATGCCAGATTTGCAGCAACGACTTCTTCTCTGAAGAACCGCACAGAAGTTAATAAAGCTATGTCGTTCATGCTTAATAGATTCTCAGACTTTCCGTATCTGCTATTTGCCAGGAATGAAACTATTAAAGAAGTGGAGAGTGTCGGCTATATCTGGTACGACGATAATGATATTACTGGATATGTAGCCCTCATGGAAGATTTAGGTGTTCAGATTTCATCTGATGACTGGATGGTAAGTTCCGGACTGGCGTTCTTTGCAAGCGGACAGACCTGGAATGCAGCGAGAGCCCTGTATCAGTATTTTATAAGCGGTGATGGAAGTGTTGAGAATATCTCATTTAATGTAAGTGATAGATTGTCGATTTCTCCACCCAACTTCTATCTCTTCGCGACGGTTAGAGGACTGTATCTGGAAACGGAATGCTTTATCCATTCGGCGGGCAGCGGCAAAGCGGTTCGTATTGATATAGGCACAGGGCTTGATTCATTTGGGTTAAACCAGACAGGCCCTGTAGACTGGCTTAGATTTGGTGGAGAGTATTATTCCTTCCAAATCGGCATACCATATTCTTCTCTTAGGTTTTCTCCTTTTTGTTACCTCAACTTTGATAGGGAATTAAGACATCAGGGACAATCTGTTGGCTTTGATCTGCAAGCTCATCTCTGGGGGCGATTTTCTCTCTATAGCAGATTTGAGCACAACAGAAACGATATGGAAGAACAGCTTATCAAAAACAAGGAAGATGGTGTGAATATTCTGACGGCTCTCGAGATCAAACTTTAGAATAGCATGACTTAAGTGAAATTCTACTGTTTGCGGGAGTGGTTGATATGATAATAATTTTAAGAAGATCTATTTTTATTGTGGCGGTTATTTTATTGATTGCAGGCGAAGGACAAGCCATTCAGATAGATTGTACGGGGGATGATCGTATAACAAGCCAGAAATGGAAACTTGAGTTTACTGTTTCCCATAGTGATTCTTTTTGTATTCGATTGCCATATCCTGATTACACAATGGCCGGACGGTGGGCAACCTATTCAACTGAGGATATCGAAATTAATATTGGCTGTGATTATGCCGGTCCATGGTGGTATGAAGAAACACACTACAATAGCGGTTATTCAAATCAGGGAGTGTGGATAGAGGTCTTTTATCCACCAGGCCCGATGAATTTTAGTTATGAGATAACACAATCGGTTCAGCTGAACCTTCCGGAGATTAATTATGGAATGGCCCAGCACACGAATAATGCTTGGATGGATGGGACAGAGATTGTGGATGTTAATGCGTCTATAATAGGTGATGTACTCTCTGAGGCTCAGGCGATGCCCGGTGACTGGCACGAGGCTGGGTTCTGGGATGAACCCGAGAAAGTCGTAAACTGGTTGAACCAGAATATGGATTGGGTTGATGATAACAGATATACACCGTGGCATGCTTCGTATATTTTACAGAATGGAGTGAGATATGGAAATTGCGATGAATGGGCGCATGCCGCCTGCGCGCTGTTATTAAGAGCGGGGGTCCCTGCAAGGGTAGTCCTGGTAGGAGCAACAACTCAGTATAATGCTACAGGTTATTTATTCAGTGAAGCAAGTAAACATTTGTGTTTGTCTTATTGGGATGGATTCGGATGGATAATGATTGACCCGAAAGAAAGCTCAGGTTTTGCATTTGTAAGCAGGGTAATTCTGGGAGCGGATCAGGATTCAAGGGGAATTGAAATGGCAACTTATCCTGAGAATCTTATTTATAGTATTTATAATAGCAATGCTACCTGTGAATATGGAGACCAATATGGTTACTTGACGAATAGAAGTGAGAGATGCTTGTCATATCCATGGGAAATCCTCGAGCATTTCTCACTTCGCGACTTGGATATACTGGAAGGTACTGAGCCTTTAAATTGTATTATTCCTAATAGTACCGTAGTTTCTGTGGATGATGGAATACCTTCGAATAAAAACAGGTTCTTTGTTAACTATCCAAATCCGTTTAATCCTGTTACAACATTCAGGTTTAATGTACAAAGAGAAGGCAGGGTAAGGATAGATGTCTATTCTGTAGATGGCAGGTGTCTGGAGACTATTGTGGACAGGAATATGGCTCCGGGAGAAAAAAAGATCAACTGGGTGGCGGATGGATTTAGTTCTGGGATCTATTTTGCGAGGTTTCAGTCTCCATCAGGGGAAAGTTCCCGGAAACTAATCATCTTAAGATAAAAGAAGTTTTCTATGTTGAATCCGCCCTATTTAAAAAGATTTTGAAAAAGGATTATTAAAAAGGAGTGTAGTGATGCTTGCGAAGATATGCTTGATTGTTTTGGGTTTTGTTTTAATTCCAGTTCTGTTGATGGCCCAGGAGGGTGAGCTGATAATTAATCCCAAGCTGGAAGGTGGTATTGGCGCTTTTCCGACCTTGGGAAGTAAAATTATTAAAGCGGATACTTTTGTGGGTCCACTCACTACTACAACACATTACAAGGATTTTAAAGAGATGTATCCCGACGGTGTAAAAGCGGTTTCTCTGTTAATCACGGGCAAAGTGCCTAATCCTTCAAAGCGCTGGGTAGTGGCCATGACTAAGGATGAGGATGAATTTAAACGGGCTTTCCCTGTGTATAAGGCATTGATAGCTGATGGCAAAAAAAGAGAGGCCTTCCGTGTCCTTCATTTCGCGAGAGGGATGGCTGTTGGGGCAAAGGTTGAGAGGTATAACAGTGAGGGAGAAAAGACGGGGAATGTGTCTAGTAAGGTGGGGAACTTCTTCTTTGACTTGGATATTATGGCAATTGAGGCCCACGGAGGATATCTTACATTTTTATCTTACACCCCCAAGCCCGGTGATGACATTGTGGATCACGGTTACGGGATCGAGGATACTGTCCATGGAGTGCTGGTAGTTGAAAAGTTTGATAACGGGGATAAGAATAAAATAGATTACAGGATGAAAGTATTAAAGGCTGAAATAACAAGCAGCTACAAACCGGGAGAATTCACGGAGGTTGTTAAGCAAAGGGATAATTTTGGTGAATAGTTTGCAGAACCATTTAATATAAAAACCAGGGTTTTAATTGCTGCGATAAATGGCTTGCGTGAATGGAAGATAAACTTGGTCAGCAATTTGCCAAATACCGCTTTATGATAAGCGTGTATATTAATTTGGAGTTTCAAGAACCGATCGCTATTTGTGACCGAATAAAAGATAATTCAAATCAGTGTAGGGGGACTGTTTGAGGCGGAGTATTTCCGTGAGAGTTGACAATTGTTCCGGTTTTTACCTGCCGTGTTTTCTGCCTCGCTTATAAGGGGCAACAGGGCAATGTCAATACGACAGGGTTGTTCCGGATTCTGGCAATATGAATGATCCCCCTAAATATTTCCCAATGTTTATGTAAAGAGAAAAAATCTATTCCCGACGGAAATACAGTGATTACCTTAAGTGTTATATAAAATCCCGGAATATTGATAGAGGACAAAAAGCGGTTTTCGACCCGACTGAAAAAATTGTGTATTTTCCCTTGACATAAATTAGTTGCCTGGAGTAGAATGGATATCAATCATAATAAATAATTGGGGGCTAAAATGAAAACTCAAATACGAGTAGTATCCATAGTTGTTTTGATGACCTTTCTTTTTAGCACATTTCTTATTCCATCCAATATCAATGCAAGAGTGGAATTTAAACGAGAAGTAAGTTTCGGGGAACCTGGGGAAAGTCCATTTGGTATGGATGACCTTCAGAATGATATGGATAATACTTCTAACGTTGCAGTCGGATCGGAATATGTTCAACAGAGTTCGGAAACAAGTAAAAATTTTAATATATGGTATTTATGTACAAACATTATATTCAATCAATTCTTTAATTATATTTTCTAGTATAAATAAATACTCAGGAGAACGATGGACAAAAGTGTAGATATAATCCAAGAATTGGAAAAACTACTGTCTGTCGAAGAATATGAGAAAGCTTATAAAATTGTAAATACTCAAGGGATTAAATTAATCTCAGAACTTTCCCCTTCTCAATCCCATAGAAAACTCTTACTTACTATTTGCAGGGTTCTTTCCACTAACAATGATGAAAGATCTAATAAATATCTATCTATCTTTGAATCAATTTATTCGAATGCTTATCATGATTTTGAATATATCAAACTAAAATATAATAAACTGATTTTAGAAGGCAAACACTCGCGGGCTCTTGTTTTAATGAAGAATGCTATTACAAATAATTGGGCAAAAGAAAATTATTATACAATTGCTCTGTATCTTAGCGATGCTTACTTTTGGAACGGGAATTATATCAAATCTGACCAATATTTGCAGAGCTCCTACCGTTATTTCCTTTCAGATTCCAATTATAAAATGTTAGGGCATACTTTGTATTTAATGGGTTATATTGCTTTTCAAAGAAGTTTACTTAGTATGGCGGAAAGTTATTTTAATAAAGCGCTTCTTAATTTTAAGATGGCGAAAAAGGACAGGCAGATTGCTAAAACATATAAAATGTTAGGTATATTTAATTACCGGACAGGAAGATATTGTGAGGCAAAAGAAAATATTAAGCTTGCAAAGAATAACTTTAATAAATGTTCAGATTACAGCAGCATTTTGTATTGCCAGATTGCCCGAGCGCGTATAGCAATATTTGAAGGCGAATATCAAATGGCGGAAGAATTGCTTCTTGACAGTTATACTGAAGCAGGGAAACACCATTTTAAAAGAATACACGCCCTTTCCTCTGAGTTCTTAGGAGAAGTATATTACCGCTTGGGAAATTACGGGAAATCCCTTTCTTATCTTGAAGAAGCTCTAACGCTGGCGCTTGAAATTGCTCCCCACGGTGATATACCCGGGGAAGTTTACAGAAGGCTTGGCGACGTATATTTAGCCCTTGGACGAATAGAAGGATCAGAGGAGATGCTGAGTGAAGCTAAAAATCTCTGTCTTCACCTCGGCGACAAATATGAACTTGGCACCGTATACAGGGCGATGGGGCTTGTAGCGATAAAAAGGGATGATATCGACCTTGCGATGTCCTTTTTTAATGAAGCAATCGTAACCTTAAAACTTATAAAGGAATCGTTCGAGCTTGCCGCCACATATGTTACGGCCGCTCGAGAATATAGAAAGTGGAGCAATCGGGAAGATACAGGTGAAGGGCTTAAGAAAGAACTTCTAGGGGAAGCCAGAAACTTTGCCGTGGAGGCAACACACCTGTACTCATCGATTAAGCTTAACAGCAGGGGGTTAGACTGCGAACGCCTGATAGAAGATATTGACAAAATATGCGGGAAGGATAGCGGAGAGATTTTATCTGAAAAGATAGTTTTTAATTCAGAGTGGCTGTATGGAGACAGACTTGTCGCGAGATCTGATGAAATGAAGGAAGTTGTCTTGAATGTGGAGCAATTAGCGCGGAACAACATCCCTATTCTTATAACAGGGGAGACAGGAACCGGCAAGGAAGTATTAGCTCGCTATATTCACAGGATGAGCGATAGAGCCGAGGGGCCTTTTGTAGCGGTAAACTGTGCTTCAATCCCTGATGATGTATTCGAGAGTGAACTGTTCGGTCACAGGAAGGGTTCTTTTACGGGGGCTTTCAGGGACAAAAAAGGGCTGATGGAAGAAGCAGACGGCGGCACTCTCTTTCTCGATGAAATATCATTACTCAGTAACCGGCAGCAGGCAAAACTCTTAAGAGCCCTTGAGGAAAGAAAGATAAGAAGGATTGGAGGGGAAAAAGAGATCGATGTCGACATACGTATTCTTTCAGCATCAAATGAGAATATATCCGATCTTCTTGAATCGGGCAGGCTCCGCGAGGACATTTACTTCCGCGTTGCTGCGGAGAAAATTGATATAAAACCTCTAAGAGATAGGAAGGAAGATATAGAAGCGCTCTTTTCCTATTATCTTAATAGTAAGAGTAATGAAAGTTTTCGTATTGGTCATGGTGTACTCCGGATGTTAAATAAATATCACTGGCCGGGTAATGTAAGGGAGCTTGTGAATTTAACGTATGTGCTTTCCGGTAAAACGAATCCAAATAGGATAATATCAAAAGAAGATTTTCCATCAGATATAAGGGATTCTTCTTTGTTGGAGCTGGGCAGATCAAACCGGAAGAAGAATCCTGGAGAAAAGGTGTTAATAAATTCAATCAAGTGGAATACATTAGAAACACGGCAGTTGATATCCTCAATAATGGAAAAGCATAATGGAAACAAGTCCGCGGCGGCGAGAGAGCTTGGGATTTCAAGAAATACGTTGTATAAATATTTAAAGGAGTATGAAATTTCCGTGAGCTGAGAGATATATCTCTCAGACATTTTCAAAAACAGCAGAAACCCCAAGATAAAAAGTGTAATAGCCTGTTACACTTTTTTGTAATCATAAAAAATCAATAGGTTAAATAGAATCTAACGGCAAAAGTGTAACATAATGTGTAACACTTTTTACACTTTTTGGATTGCCTGCTGGTGCTATTTAAGGGGGAGGGGAAGCGTAACCCCGAAAAAACAAAAATATTAGTCTGCGGTATCTTTTTACATATCAATCAGATGTGGAATAGACAGCAGAGAAACAGGGGTGTTATGGGTTGTTTTGTCTGGTTGGAATAGTACTTGAGTATATAAGAACTATTATTTCTCTTTCTTTCTCTTCCCCGCCCACGCCCCTCCACAAAACAAATAAGCTTCCTTAGAGCAGGAGGCGGGTCATGATCTCTCTTCCTATTCCCGTTAGTGACAATCACGCCGATTTGCGTTATAAAGCCTGTATGTGGTATAATTAATAAAACAAAGTAAACCGGAATATCTATTTCCACAGAGGGGTAGATGAAATGATTATTCCTCCGGATATGGAAACGTGGTATAACCGGTTCTTAAGTGGCAGGGGGGACGTTGTCGATTCCCTCAATTCTTTTTTAGGGGAAGACAGCGGCGCGCGTACCAGAGACGGAGCCTGGGCCGCGTTTATATTATCACGGATATATTTTGTACAGGGAAAACTCAACCCTGCTCAATCTTATCTTCGAAGATCCTTTAGAATATTTCATTCTCTTGAGGAGAACGAATATCCTCTGGGCTTATGGGTCAACAGGGCGTTGATATTCAAACACAGAGGTGAATATTTAAGAGCTTCGAAACTCCTCAGGTCCGTTTGCAGGCTTTCATTAAGAAGGAAAGATCTGCTGAGTGCGGCCAAGGCCTCCTCTAATCTCGCCTCAATTCTGGCAAGGAGAGGTTCCCTGGAAGAATCTTTGCGCTATCTTAATCTTGCCGAAAATATTTATGATGCCCTGGGAGGAGAGAAAGAAAATCTATTCCTCAAACTTACGCGGTCGGTTCTTGATATAAGAAGAGATTTGTTGTCAAAGGCGAAAGATAATATCTGCGGGGTTCTCTTTGAATCCGAAGGGCCGGAGTTTAAACGGGAAAGGCTTACAGCCGGGTTTCTTCTCGCGGAAATTTTTATCAGGCGTGACGAGACGGCCGCTGCGCTTAATATTCTCAAGAATATAGCTGAAGATATAGAGGGCCTGAAGAAATTTCCATCCAAGAAGATGATTTATTACTATCTGTATTCTCTTTTAACCAGCCAGAGGGGAAATGATAATAAAAAGAATAAATACTATGAAAAAGGGGAGAGGTTAAGGAAAGAACTTGGTATAGCGAGGCCGGACAAATGGTTGCCCGGCTCGGAGAAAGATCTCCTTCCTCCGGCGCGCAGGAAAAAGAAGGCTGTAGAGGAAGAAAGAGTCGCAGAGGGAGAATCACTTTATATAAGCGGAAATACTATGAGTAGAAAGGAAACCGCGGGAAATGAATTTATTACGGTTAATAACAGGATGAAAAAACTGCTTGAAAGTATAAAGGGTGTTTCCGGGACACCTCTTCCTATTCTTCTCCGCGGGAATACGGGAACGGGGAAAGATCTTATAGCAGGTATGATACATAAATGGAGCGGAAGGGGTGACAAGCCGTTTGTTCCGGTTAATGTCGCGGCGCTCTCACCTTCGCTCTTTGAAAGCAGCCTTTTCGGCCACGTAAAGGGAGCTTTTACGGGGGCTGTGAGGCTGAACAGAGGTTTTGTGGAAGCTTCCGGTGACGGAACTATATTCTTGGATGAAATCGGTGAATTAAGGGCGGATTTACAGGCTAAACTCCTGCGTTACCTTGACAGCGGAGAATATCATGTTGTGGGGGGAACGGAGGTCAAAAGGGGGACTGCCAGAATCGTAGCCGCGACGAATAAAAATCTTGAATCCGCGATTGAGAGGGGAACCTTCCGTATGGATCTCTATCATAGATTGAATGTGTTCAATTTCATGATACCATCCCTTAAAGAGAGAAAGGATGATATTAAAATTCTGGCTGAATATTTTATAAGGAAAGCTTGTTGTGAATTTAATATTTCCAGGGCCGGGTTAAGCAAAAACGCGTGTGATCTTCTTAAAAGGTATTCCTGGCCGGGAAATGTAAGGGAATTACAAAATGAGGTATTAAAAGCATTATTTAATTCTAAGTCAGGTGTCATCAGGGCTTCAGATCTTTCAGTCCCTATCCTCTCAGAGTTGTTAATACCGAATAATTCTGAAGAATCTTCACTCGATGGCCGTATCGCGGCAATGGAGAGAGGAGAGATTATCAGGGCTCTGCGCGAAGCGGGGGGTAACCGTTCCATGGCAGCCAGAATTCTGGGGCTTGAGAGAACTACCCTTATATACAGGATAAAGAGGTATGGTCTGAATTAGAAAAAACAGCTATAACTTATATCCTATCTTGCGCAGCAGATCCATTCTCGATTTCTTATCTTCTTCGTTTTCTATCCCGAGCGGGCTTCCTCCGTCGATTACCCCGAGTATTCCCCGCCCCTGCTCTGTTTCGCATACTATAACTTCTACATCGTTAGCGGTAGCGCAGAATATTCTGCAGACTTCGGGAACATTTTTTACGGCATTAAGCAGGTTTATCGGAAAAGTATCCTCCATGAAAATAATAAATGAATGGCCGGCGCCGAGGGCCAGAGCGTTTGATTTTGCCAGATCTATCATTTTGTCGTCATTGCCGGAATAGCGAATCAGCCTTTTGCCGGAAGCTTCGCAGAAAGCGATCCCGAATTTTATTCCCGCGACCGAAGTTACGGCTGCTTCATGAATGTCTTCCACCGTCTTTATAAAGTGAGATTGCCCGAGGATAAAATTTACTTCCTCAGGTTTATTTATTTTAATGATCTCTGTTTTCATGGGATACCCCCTTAGAAGTAATTACGGGTTGATAAGTTAACGATTAATATTGTACTCGTTAATCTTGTTATGCAGATGCTGCCGTGAGACCTTCAAAAGTTCCGCGGCCTTTGTAACTTTGCCTCCTGTTTTGGATAAAGCATCTTCTATTATCTTTTTCTCGGCTGATTTAAGGCCCTGTTTGAGTGAATACCCTTCTCTGCCGCTTGTTTTCATCTCTCCTGTAAACTGGGGAAAATGTTCTTTATTCAACATTCTGGAATCTCCGCTCAGCGCCAGCGCTCTCTCAATGCTGTTCTCAAGCTCACGAACATTCCCCGGCCACTTATAGGAAAGAAAAAGTTTTGTTACTTCTGGAGAAATAGTTACTTCACCTTTATTCATTTTCTTTGAGTATCTGTCAAGAAAATGCGCGACCAATGGGAGGATATCTTCCTGCCTGTCACAAAGAGGGGGTATTTTAATGGGGACTACATTCAATCTGTAAAAGAGGTCGCGTCTAAAACCGCCCTTTTCGGCATCCGCTTCAAGATCTCTGTTCGTGGCGGCTATTATCCTGACATTTACTTTACGGGTAAGATTTTCCCCGACCCTCCTTATTTCCCCTTCCTGAAGGGTTCTAAGTAGTTTGACCTGGAGTGTTTCGGGCATGTCGCCTATCTCGTCAAGGAATATCGTTCCGCCGCTGGCTGTTTCGAAGAGTCCCGGTTTGTCGTTTGAGGCTCCCGTGAAAGAACCTTTTTTATGTCCGAAGAGTTCACTTTCAAGCAGTTCCGCCGGCATGGCGCTGCAGTTGATAGTGACCAGTTTATCGTCTTTTCTCTCACTGTTATAATGTATTGCTTTTGCTATGAGTTCTTTTCCGGTGCCTGTTGAACCTGTGATTAGAACTGTCGTATCAAATAAAGCTATCTTTTTGATTGTGCTGAATATGTCAAGCATCGGTTTGCTTTTGCCGATAATCCCCGAAAATTCATATTTGTCTGAGAGTTCCTGCTTTAATTTTCTGTTTTCCCTGGCAAGATCTTCCTTCGAGAGGATCAGAGCCCCGTGTAGACGGGCGTTCTCTATCGCTATAGCAGCCTGCGCGGAAAAGGCTGACACAATAGATATATCATCTTCAGTTATCTCTCCGGACAGCCTGCTGGCATCTGTATAGATAACACCTATAATTCTGTTATCAAGTTTCAGAGGTACACAGATTGCCGTTCTCAGTTGGAGATCGATAACGCTTTCTTTTTTGGCGAACTGCTCGTCTTCCATAAGATCAGATATAAAAAGCGGCGCCCCCTTCCGCGTGACTTCATTTATAATACTGTAGCTTACTTCAAAATCTCTTTCTTCGAGGGATTGTTCATTCTTATCCCGGGCGATCCTGAATTTCATCTCTCCCTTGCTGTCCGCGAGCATAAGAAATCCTCTATCTGTATCAGCGAGATTTATTATTGAATCTATAATCTTGGCGAGCAGTTCATTCAGATTCAGGGTGGAATTCAATGCTTTTGTAACGTTGATGAGTATTTCGAGTTTGTTGATCCTGTGCCGGCTTTTTTCCAATTCCTCCAAATCACGTGCTTGAGTCTTAGCTTTTTCGGATTTCTTTATGCTCTCGATACTCTTCTGGGCCTCAGAGAAGAAATCGCCCGATTTTTTATTTTCTCCGTTTTCCATATTCATCTTTGTCGAACTGCTGAAAAGGACAATCATTTTAATAACTCTATATTTATTCTATACTCTACATCCCTGAAGCTGGACGGTCAATTTAAAATCTTCTCCAGGAGATGAATTTGTATCTTTACCTTTACAACTGTATTTGCGCGGGCTGTACAGTCAAACACTTCATTACGGAGCGATGATAGTAAGATCCTTTTGCAACGCGGGGCTAATTATATAAGAGATTACATCTTATAATATTTTAAGTATGAATCGTTGTTAAAGGCATATATTTTGTTCTGTGATCTATATGAGGTGATGATATGAATTATTTTCCAATTGATCCCGACGACCCCTTTATCCGGTGATCTGAATAAAATTCTTAATTGCCGCATTATATAAGAGGGCGTTCAATGAACACGAAGAGTAAGGAATAAGGCGCCGAAATCCGGAACCTTTCCTGGCGTATATGTCCCCTGGTGTTCTAGCTATCCCGGGCGGACTTTGAAAGCTCCTTCCCGGCCCCATATAATTTTATTCTTCTTTAATCCCTTTACATTAAGTCTCTTGCGCCAGTTAATCCAACCGGCGGGGTTGACATGCCTAAGCCGGTTTTGATACAATATAGGTTAAGCAATTCTGACAGGCGGCTCTGAATTGCGGGACCCGAAACAGGGATTAAACAACAGCGGTTAACAACAATTGTGAGGGTTTGCAATGAAACGGGTTTTAAGAATCAGTTCGATTCCATTTATCCTTTTAATCATATCTTTTTCCTTTTCGGGAGTTTTAGCGAGAGATCCCGGAGCAGCAGTAGTTTATTCCGGGAATAATACTGTTTTCGCCGATCCCGGCGAGGATCCTCACCTTGATGTCAGGATTCAGCCCGGGAGCGACCTTCCGAATTATACCGGCAGTACCGGTTCTGATAATACGGATAATAGTTCGATCTCGATTGAAGATGAAAAGATTAACGGCATATCCAGAGGTCCGGTCCTCAGCCATAAATTCAAGTTTGTTTTTTATTCGATATTTGGAATATATTTCCAATAATGTCTGATCTAAACCAATGTTGAATATAAAGGCCACTATAAATAGATTGCTCGATTCAGTCGCGGAAAACTCCGCGCGGGGAAATTACAAGCAGGCTTATCTATATGCCAGAGAAGCTCTCGGGCTTGTACATCTGGTCCCTGGGGAGATGGAAACAGTATGCAGGGTCTATATTTCATCTGCCAGAAGTGCGTATTATATGTCCCGTTTTGATGAAAGTGAAAGCAATCTTGTAAAACTGGAAGCTTTACTGAAAGAAGAAAGAGCATGTGATAAAGATTATAGAGGTCAAATATCAATCATCAGAGCTGATATACTGAGAAGAAAGGGTAATTATAGTGAAGCAATAGGGTATATTGACCGATTTGCTTCAGTTGACGGTGAAACCCGCGATCCGCGGTCTGATGTCAGCAGGTTTATGATCAGGGGAGCCTGCCTGATGAGACTGGGGTGTGTCGATAGAGCCAGAGATCAACTGGAGACCGCTCTTGGTCTCGCCAATCGTGCTTCCGATGAAAAAGCGCGCTCTTCCGTACTCGCAACTCTGGGATTGCTTGCATTGAGAATGGGGTTTCTTAACAATGCTGATGATTATTTAAAACGCGCGGCAGATATATACAGGAAAGAGGAAAATATCTACGGACAGTCGGCGGCTATGCTCAATAGAGGAATAGTTAAGTATCACCTCGGAAGGTTTGCCGATGCAGAAAGTAATATCAGCGAGGCTGTTTCCGGATTTAAAGAATGCGATTGGAAGATCGGGATATGCCGCGCTCTTATCGCTTTGGGCAATAATGAAATAAGCCGCGAGAAATATGATTCAGCATTTAAACTCTTTGAAAGATCACAATCGCTCGCTGAAGCGAAAGGCTTTCTGAGAGAGAAAGCGCTGGTGCTTGGAGGCTTCGGACGGATATTCATGGAAGCGGAGGATTACACGAAAGCTCAAAACTTCTTCAGAAAAGCTCTTGCGATATCTTCAAAAAATTTCCCCGGAGGAGATGTTGAACTGGAACAGTTTATATCTATGGGTGAATTGTATCGGTTAAAGGGTGATTATAGCGGATCTCTCAGGTTTTATCAAAGAGCTCTGAAACTCTCCGGAACGATGAAGGCGGGAATGGAAGAAGGGATTATATGCAGAGGGATCGGTTTAACGTTCTTTAATTCCGGAGATAGAGAAAAAACTGAAAACTATTTCGAGAAGGCTATTGAGATACTAAGAGCGGCGGGATGCAATTTCGAGCTCGCGCAAACTCAGGTAAGATATTGCCAGGTCCTTTTCAAATATATAGGCGGCTCGGGATACGGGAGCGGGAAAAGGGAGAGAATAGACAAGATATGGCGTCTTCTGATAGAGGTTGAACATCTTTCCTGCGGTATTCAGACCGATTTGTTAAAGGAAAAGACTGACACCCTTCTTGAAGAGATTATCAAAATTAAAAACAGATTGCCGATAAGGAAAGCTGAAATCAGCAAAAGCGGCACTTTAGTTGAATTGCGGTTTGATCCCGAATACCTTGCTTACGGCGAATTGGTTTCTGTATCTAAAGCTATGTTTGATGTTTATGACAGAGTGAGGTTTGCCGCCTCTTTATCCACTCCTGTACTTATTACTGGAGAGACGGGAACCGGCAAGGAGCTTATAGCAAAGTTGATTCACAGGCTGAGCGGCAGGGGTGACAGGAAAATTGTGACTGTTAACTGCTCAGCTGTCCCCGACCGTCTATTTGAAAGTGAATTCTTCGGTCATAAAAAGGGATGCTTCACCGGAGCTCTTTCCGACCGCCCGGGGCTTTTTGAAGAAGCATCCGGCGGTTCAATATTTCTCGATGAGATAGGTGAACTTACTGAAAATCAGCAGGCTAAGCTGCTGCGGGTTCTTCAGGAAAAAAAGATCAGGCGCGTGGGGGACAATGTCGAGAGAGAAATAGACGTAAGGTTTATATCAGCCACGAATAAGATAATAGGAGATGATATCAGAGAAAGCTCTATGCGGGAGGATTTCTATTACCGTATTAATGAGGAAAGAATTTATCTTGCTCCTCTCAGAGATAGAAAAGAAGATATAATTCCTCTGCTGACCTTCTGTCTTTCAGAAAACGGATATAGTAAGGATGGTAAAATCAGAATAGAGAAGGAAGCGTTAAGATCTATTCAGCGCTACCGGTGGCCCGGAAACGTCAGGGAATTTCTCGCTGTTGTCAAACGAGCCGGACATATATCGGGCGGCGGGATTATAACGGCGGATATGCTTCCTGACAGGGTGAAAGGAGGGGGGATCTCACGAAAATCAGCTTCTGAGAATCCAGACTCCGGCAGAAATGATTCTGTAAAGAGAAATAAATTGCTGAATCTGTTAAAGATATGTGAAGGTAATAAAAGCGCCGTAGCAAGATGGCTCGGTATTTCCAGAAGCACACTTTACAAGGAACTCAAACGTGCGGATCTTGAAAATCTTATCAGGTAGTATCTTATTTTAATTTTAAAACCTTAAATCTGAAAAGAGAGAACGCTCTGCTGGAGCAGTTTTTATAGAGCTGATATAATTGCTGCCTGCCGCCATAGAGTGTTTACACCTGTCCAATCTGTTTTCAAGCCGGCTGAACAGTGTAAACCTTTTCTGCCAATTTAGTTGCGGAATTATCTTTTTTCAAAGTGTAAACCCCGGCTACACTGCTGTATCTGCGAGAGGATATCTGATCGATCAAATAAACAGATTCTTTAATGACAAATGACACTGTATCTTATTGTTATATATAGCTTTGAATTATGTATGACAATTCTTTGGAAAGACTTTTTTATTTTTCTCCGGGTGGCATGCTTTGTGTATTGTATAAGCGGTAGAATTAGATTAAGAAGCTCGTTGGCTAAGGCCTCTTTGAGATATATAACTATTTGAACCATCCGTCTACTGCGGCCAGCTTTGTCCCCCCTTGATCGCGCAGCAGGGTCGCATCAGGGTGGTTCTTTTATTTTTATCTTGTTAGATTGATTATATTCCCCGTATAATCCAGCGAAAATGAGAGGATCTTATGAGTATTGCCGCTTTTGCCTATAGATGGAGAAGAGAAATGTCAGCCGGGGTTCTGTCCGGCATTTTACTGGCAGTTTCTTTTCCGCCATATCCCTTGAGGTTCTTTTCTCTATTCGCCCTTGTACCTCTTATCTGGTTTTTTATAAGATCTGATAAATCTCCCGGCGGATACGGCAATTATCTAAAGAGAGGGTTTGTTCTGGGTTTTGTTTCCGGTCTGGTATTCTTCTCAATACTGCTCTACTGGATAGCCAATGTGATCCCCGCTTCAAGCGTTACAAATAGATCGGTTCTCGCACCGGGGGTTTTGCTCCTCGTAATATATCTTTCCTGTTTTACGGGGTTAGTCGGATTATCTACGGCTTTTCTGGTGAGAAGATACCGCCTTAGAGCTTTGATCGCTGTTCCCGCCCTCTGGTCAATAATGGAAGCAGCGCGTTCAAACGGGGAGCTTGCTTTTTCATGGGGACTTCTTGCAAACTCTCTGGCAGAGTATCCCGCGGCTATTCAAGCGCTTTCGATTTACGGACCGTACGGGTTTTCCTTTCTTATTGTAACGGTAAATCTGCTTATAGCTCTCGTCCTGTTTATGCGCCCGATTGGCAAAAAGGCGGTCATCTTTGTTCTTCTTGCTGTAATTATTTCAGTTCACACAGTTTACGGTATGCACAGGATTCAAAGATTCGATGAAAGGAGAAGAAGATTATCTGCAGAGAATGATATTGCCGTGATTCAGCCGAATGTTTCTCTCGATATTAAATGGAAACCGGAATATAAGGATTCGATATTCAGTCAGATAGAGAAATTAACCCGGGAAGCTTCAGAGGGCGGTGCGGATCTTGTGATATTTCCCGAAACTTCCGCGCCGGTTGCCCTGAGCCGTTCCAGAAAGTACAGGGACTGGCTTGAAAGAATTGCCCGTGATTCTGAAGTGGAGCTCCTTATAGGTTATATCGATCATTCATTTAAGAATGGCCGCTGGATCTCTTATAATACGGCGGGCCTTTTTGATCCTCAGGGCAGGCTGGCTGAAGAATATCATAAGGTTAACCTGCTCCCCTTTGGTGAGAAGATACCTTTCAGTCAATATTTTGCGTCACTTGAGGAAATCGATTTTGGTCAGGCAAATTTTAAAAGGGGCAAAGAAAAAATCGTATTTGATTCAGGAAAGGGAAAATTCGGAGTACTGATATGTTTTGAATCCACATTCCCCGGTTATGTGAGGAACTATGTCCGCGGCGGAGCGGAGTTTCTTGTTAATATTACGAATGACGGCTGGTTTGGAAGCAGCCGCGGGCCGCTGCAGCATTCTGAAACCGCCATTCTGCGGGCCGTAGAAAACGGAGTAACGGTTCTAAGAGCGGCTAATACTGGTGTTTCAATGTATATAGACCCGACGGGACGGGTTGTAAAGAGACTGAATCTGAATATTGGGGGGAAGATCGAATGCTCAGTCCGGTCTTCTGCCTCTCCGACTATCTATGGTAGGTACGGAAATTCAATATTTTTAGTGCTGGTTATTTTGAGCTTCGCAGCGGTTGTGATTAGTGATCCGGCCAGGGCATTTAAGAAATTAAAATCTGAATGATAAGAAAATAGAGCTGCCTCCTGTCATCATCCGGGTTTTTTCAGCAGATCAGCTGCGTATGAATTCTATAATAAAAGAGATGATAAGCAAACCTATTGACATCTTGTTCAAGATAGAAAAAGTTCTCATAATTGAAGGAAGTTTTTCGTCAGGTATATTTATTTTACTTCTCACATAGGGGTCTCTTAAGAAATTCGATATTGCTATTATAAAAAAACAGAGAGCCCATAGCGGTATTCCATAAACGATTTCATATCTTTTTACGAGTTCAGTTATACCAAGAACGGTAAAAGCAATGCCCCAGAATATGTTCATTGAAAACTGCATATTTTCTTGCGAATTTCTGTTCATCTGTCTTATTTTCTCCTGAAAGACCATTCTGTGACTATTTGATTCTCTTAAAAATCGATTCCGACATCAAGGTATAATTTGCCGGCCGATTCGATTTTATCAAAACTACATCCTGTTTCCCGGGCTGACAAATCTCCGTTCCTGCCTCCCTGTGATAATATTAAACTGAATATATTAGATGCAGTTAACGGGTTCCATGAATAAGTTTCAAGCAAGTTTCTGCCTGTAGAAAAGTTAAGAAATATTCAAATATAAATTTGTTGTAACGGCGCGTGTAGTTAGTTAATATTCTCCAGAATGGGAAATTGTGGAGTTTCATCCCTTTATTGATTTATATTCCTGTTTTTTTAATAGGGTTTAATGAAGGTCCCGGCAGAGAAAGCAGAACCTGTTCATAATCAGTCAGGTACAGAAGGCGGTAAACTGATGGATCTAAGTGAGAGGGCGTATCTTAGCGATCAGTATAAAATGAAATTCAGGTCGCGTGTCCGTCTTGTCGAAGATGATGATAGATCAAATTGCAGGGTATATCTTGAGGAAACTTACTTTTATCCCGTCTCCGGCGGACAGCCTGATGACAGGGGTTCTCTCGGCGGCTATTCTGTGCTGGCTGTAAATGAGGATTCAAAAGGTGTGTCACATCTGATTGAGGGCAGGTTGAAAGAGGGGGAAATTGTTGAAGGTGTAATAGAAGAGGGACGAAGGTATGATCATATGAGACAGCATTCGGGGCAGCACCTTCTTTCAAGGGTATTTTTAGATATTCTCGATCTTGAAACTGTCGGTTTTCATATCGGAGAGTCGGTCTCTACCATAGACCTTGACGGCAAAATGCCGTCCGCGGAAAGCCGGAAGACTATTGAACTTGAAGTAAACAAACTGATAATGGAAAATATAGCCGTTTCTGTACATACCGTCTCATCCGGGGAATATAATAGATTGTGCGCTGATAGAAGTTCAAAGTGTCCTCCGTTGTCGAAGGTATCTGAGAAAAATGAAGATATCAGGCTGGTAGAAATCAAGGGGGTCGATCTAAACCCCTGCTGTGGAACTCATGTTGCTAATACCGGCGAAATCGGTATTATAAAGATAACAGGCGTTAAGAGGGTCAATAAGAACACCAGAATTGAGTTTCTCTGCGGTATGAGAAGTGTGAGGGATTATATTGAAAAGGATTTACTGATGAACTCAATAGCGCTCTCTTTCAGTACCGAGTGGAAAGAAGTGGGTAATATAGCGTGTAAAATTTCAGATGAAAATGATCAGTTACGGGCGGAGAGCAAAGCGTTAAATGATAAATTGAATGACTACAGAGCCAGGCAGCTTGCCGTTCCGGACAGTTCGGTTGGCAGATTCTCTATTGTGAAGAAGATAGTCGAGGACGTTGAACCTGCGGATTTGAGGAATATCGCTGGGGAAATGAGGAAAAATAATGATTTTATAATTCTTCTCGGCAGCCTGAAACCAAAGCCGGCGATTGTGTTTGCCTGCTCTGAAGGTGTTCCTCTTTCTATGGGAACTGTTTTAAAAGAATCTGCTTCTGTTATGGGAGCAAGAGGAGGAGGGGGTGAAGATTTCGCTCAGGGAGGGGGAGGGGACGGTGATCTGATGCGAGGCGCGCTTGATAAAGCGGAGGAATTAGTAAAAAAGGGATTGGGACAATGACAGGGATAAATGACAGCTACAGAGCCAAAAGAGAAGAGATGGTTGATTCGCAAATTGCCGCTCGGGGTATTGAAAACCCCGGGGTGTTAGAAGCTATGAGAACTGTGCCCAGAGAGCTTTTTGTGAAGGGAGAATATTCTGATAATGCTTATTCTGATGCTCCCCTTCCGATAGGCGGCGGTCAGACTATTTCGCAGCCCTATATTGTTGCCTACATGACGGAAAGACTCGAGGTCAAAAGTGATGACAGGGTGTTGGAGATAGGAACAGGAAGCGGTTATCAGACGGCGATACTTGCCTATCTTGCGGGCCATGTTTATACCGTTGAAGTAGTCTCTGACCTGGCCCGGAGAGCGAGAGAAAAGCTCGAAAAGGCCGGATATACAAATATAAGTTACAGGATCGGTGACGGTTATTCAGGATGGGAAGAGGAAGCGCCGTTCGATGCCGTTATGATAACGGCGGCTCCGGTGAAGATACCTGAGAAGATAATAGAACAGATAGGTCAGGGAGGGAGGCTTGTCGCGCCGGTTGGAACCTTCTCACAGAAACTATATAGAATAACCAGAAAGCCCGAAGGCCTGGTTGAAGAGAAACTTATAGGGGTAAGGTTTGTGCCTATGACAGGTGGAAGGGATTCTGATTATTAAAAGGGAGAGGTGAAGTTAATGCCTGATGGGCAGTTCAAACCAAAAGAATTTTACAGGAAACTGGATTCTCTCATTGTCAGAATAAAGAAAAGAGTCGGGACAGAAGACGCCCTCGCCCTTGTGCTGGAAGAACTGGTCGAAGAGGTCGGCTCTGAACTTAAGATCAAGAGCGGGTGTATTTATAAGCTCAGAATGGGTTATTTCCGCAGAATTGGCGGTGCCTTAGGTGACGCGACCGATTCATGGCCTGAACTTATCAGCAGATATGAACCCTTTTTACAGTTTGTCAGCAGGCACAAAAGCTATATTTTCTTTGACTCGGAAATCCCTCCGTGGGGTAACAACAGTGTTGCCGCTTTTATAGGCGAGGACGATCAATTTCTTATCATATTCCGTTTGAACGAGGGTTGGGAACGTGAGACCCTTCAGTTTTCCATAAATGTTATTCAGAATATTCTTAACTTCAGCCGTTCAACGAGTCGTTTTACGGCAGACCTGCAGGAGGCCTATGAGATTCAAAGAAGTCTCCTGCCCCGTTTTAAGGTCGATTTCGAAGGGTATGACGCGGCCGCACGTTCAATACCCGCCGAACGTGTTGGAGGTGACTATTACGATTACGGAAAACTCGACGAGGATGTATTGTCATTTTCAATTGGCGACGCAAGCGGACACGGTTTGCCGGCCGCCCTGCTTGTAAGGGATATAGTAACAGGTCTCAGGATGGGGATAGAAAAGGATATGAAGATATCGGCAGTTGTAAGGAAACTGAACCGGGTAATAGGACAAAGCCGTCTTTCAACCCGGTTTGTTTCAATATTTTTATCTGAACTGGAGGAAAAGGGGACTCTTGTCTATGTGAATGCCGGGCATCCGCCTCCTATATTGATTAAGGAGTCAGCTGAAGAAAGACTTACCAGAGGCGGGAGTATTCTGGGCCCCATGGAAAATGCCGTTTTCGAAAGGGGTTTTGCATTTATGGATCCCGGTGATATCCTTGTAATGTTCACTGACGGCATACTTGAGAGTATGAATTCGAAGGGTGAGATGTTTGGCGAAGAACGGGTTATAAAGTATGTCCGTGAAAATAAAGGCAAACCGGCCGAAGTCATTGTGGGCGGCATGTTCGATTATATTTATGAATTCAGGAATGAGGACAAACTCTTAGATGACGCTACGCTGTTTATAATAAAGAAAGATTGATAGTTGGCTGTTTTTAATTACGGAACATTTCGTTTCGATTACCGTTAAATCTAAAATGGATTACTGTTTCAATAATATGTATATTAGTTAAGATCGTTCTATTGGATTTTAAGGAGAGGATTTTTATGTTTCTATCGAAAAAGGTTATAATTTGTGTTTTCTCTGTTATTCTGGTGGTTTCCCTCGGGTGCGGCGGAAGTGATTCAAAAAAGGAGAGAGATCTTTCATTCGGTGTAAATTTGATTAAGAACCCTTCTTTCGAAGAATGGACTGATTCTGTTCCCGATGGATGGAAAGCAAGAATGATCGGAGAGCTAAGTTCAAAAGATGGAACTGCTAATCGCGTCAAAAGATCCTCTGTCAGTAAGAGCGGTAATTATTCATGCTATATTTCGGGAGATGATACTACCGATAAATGGATCGGGTTGGTTCAGCTTGTCCCGGTGGCCGAGGGGCATGATTTAATACTGTCATCTGATATTAAGACCGAGAGCCTTAGAAAAGAATCAGGGCATAACGCCTATTCTAATGTTTTCGTCCGTTTTCTTGACAAAAAGGGAAACAGGGTTACGGAAGAGAAAAGATTTGCTGATGCTTTTCTCCAGCGATACGCGGGAACGAAAGAGTGGTTTCGTGACGAGAAGAAGGTTACTGTTCCTCCCGGCTCACACTTTGCTGAAGTAGGGGTTTTATCAACTATGTCGGGAGTTATCTACTTCGATAATGTAGAAGCGGTTCTGAGGGAAGAAATCCCCTGGGAGACAAAAGACACCAGGTATATTACTTTTTACTATCTTCCCGGGCATCCTTTTCCGGAGGGCGCTATTGAGAAAGAAGCTGAAGCTATTGAAGACTACGCGCGAAGGATAGACCTGGAAGAGATTGATGGTAAAATCCATTATTATTATTATCCCAATGAGGAAGAATTCAAGCGTATAAATGTAGTTGATAATTATTATGAAGGGGTAAAATGGGAAAAAAAAGAAATACATACAATGAAAGAGAATGAAGATCTGGTTGTAACTCATATGCTTCTTTACGATTTAGGATTTCCTCCGCTTGGACTGGCGAAAGGTCTTGTTTTTTATCTTCGTTCCTTCAAACACGGCTGGAATCCCCACAAAGAGGCCAAAGAAGATTTAATCAGCAAGAAAATAGAACCTCTGCATAAGACAATTTTAAACTCGAAGATTCGAAATAGTGATCTATCAACAACAATTCCGGCCTGGACTTCATTCTGTGCTTATCTGATAACGCAATACGGAACAGAAAAGTTTCTAAAATTTTACAGGGAAGCTGACGGAATAAAAGACGCGAAATCTTTCAGCGAACTGTTTAAGAAGATTTACAAAAGGGATTTTAACAAAGTTGATATGGATTGGCGGCTCTGGATAATGCGGTATGAGCCAAAAGGTGAAAGTGTTCCGATGCCATGAATTATATTTATAAGTATTGCCCGGTGTGTAAAGAGAAATTGGTTGAGAAAACAGAAGGGGGTTACCCGAGACTCAAATGCTCATCTTGCGGTTTTGTTCATTACCGCAATCCCGCGCCCACTGCGGGTGTCCTTGTAATAGAAGATGGTTCAGTGTTATTGGTAAAAAGACGTTATGAACCGTACCGCGGACTCTGGGTGATGCCCTCGGGGTATATTGAATATGGAGAAAGCGCCGCTGAAACAGCGGTCAGGGAGGTTGAGGAAGAAGCCGGAGTTTGTGTCGATCTTACTTCAATTCATGCAGTTGAATCCTGCTTTGACGATCCCAGAGGGAACACCCTGATGATTTTGTACAGGGGCCGGATTACAGGCGGCAGTCTTGAGGCGGGGGATGACGCCGATGACGCCGCTTTCTTCCCCATTAACGATCTTCCCAATATCGCGTTTGACGCTCAGAAGCGTATTCTTGGAAAGTTGAAAGAGGAGTATATTCCAGCCGCTGACCGGGATGATTGATTATCGCGGCAATAACCGGCTGTACTTATTATTCGGATTTATCTCCGATGAAATATGGAAAGGTAACAAAATGAGAAGAATATTCTGTTCAGTCTCTGTTGTTTCTCTGGCTATTATTATATTTTCAGCTCCTGCCCCGGCTTGTACCAATATGATAGTTACATCATCCGTTTCAGAGGACGGCTCGGTTATGATCACATACACGTGTGACGGAGAATTTCTTCCACATTTGAGGCACATTCCGGCCGCGGATCACAAAAAAGATGAATATATCGAAATCAAGGATTGGCACGGTAATATAGAAGGCAGGATTAAACAGGTTCCTCACACCTTCGCGGTTACGAATCTTATAAATGAACGCCAGGTTGTTATAGGCGAAACTACCTTTACCGGCCGCAAGGAACTTAGAAATGAAGACGCCCTGCTTCATTACTGGCAGCTTATGAGACTGGCCCTTCAGAGAGCAGCGACGGCCCGTGAAGCGGTTGAGGTTATAGCCGACCTAGTCAGCGAATATGGATATTCAAGTACGGGTGAATCTTTCTCGATAGGTGACAAGAATGAAGCGTGGCTTATGGAGATTATTGGCACAGGGCCGGGCGGCGAGGGAGCGGTATGGGTGGCCAGGCGAGTGCCTGACGGCTATATATGCGCTCACGCGAATAAAGCGAGAATCGGAGAATTTCCCCTTGATGACCCGCGGAACTGTCTTTATTCAGATAATGTTATAGACTTCGCGGTCAAGAAAGGTTACTACAACCCCGAGTCCGGAAAACCCTTTAATTTCAGCAAAGCGTATTGCCCTGCCACGCCTCAGAAACTTCGTTATACGGCGACCCGCGTGTGGAGTATTTTCCGCAGATGCGCCCCTTCGAAGAAATGGCCGGTAGATTATCACAGAGGAGAGAGGGGAGCAAAACCGTATCCGTTGTGGATAAAGCCGGATAAGAAGCTGAGTCTTGAAGATGTTATAGATATTATGAGAGATCATTATGAAGGAACAGAATATGATATGACAGAGGGTGTTGACGCGGGGCCGTTTGGGACTCCAAACAGATGGAGGCCCATTACCTGGAAAATAGACGGAACCGACTACACGTGGGAGAGGCCTATTTCCACACAGCAGACGGGATTTTCCTTCGTTTCTCAGTCACGTTCACATCTTCCCGATCCTATCGGGGGACTCCTCTGGTATGGAGTAGATGATACTTATTTCACATGTTATATCCCTCTCTACTGCGGCATCAGTGATGTTCCGGAGAGTTATTCAAGGGGCAGAATAAGTGAGTTCTCCGGGGATTCCGCCTGGTGGGTCTTTAACTTTGTGGCGAATTTTTCCAATCTCAGATATTCTCAGATGAGAAATGATATCCAGGCTGTACAGGAAGAACTTGAAGGAAAACTCATCTCTCTTCAGCCGGCGGTTGAGATGACGGCGGAGAGGATTCTCGAAGAGGACGAAGAACTTTTAACCGCTTACCTTACAGATTACTCTAACACTCACGCGGAGATGGTGGTTGAACGCTTCAGAGAGCTCGGGAAACAGCTGATACGTAAATACAATGACGGATATACGCAAACCAGGAAGGGAAGACCTGAGGAGACAGGATATCC
>CAZKNG010000027.1:0-22214 GCA_964554125.1 uncultured bacterium
TTAACAGCTGATCATATCGATTTTAATTCTAAAATGAACATTCTGAAGGCTGAGGGGGAACCTGTACTTGAAGAGGACGAACAGAAGATGTATGGATATGAAATGGGATATGATATGGGGGAAAGTGGCGGTATCGTTACAAACGGTTCAACTCAGTATGACAAAGGATATTACAGGGGCAAGCATATATTCAAGGAAGGTGAAGGTGTTTTAAAGGTTTATGATTCGATTTATACTACCTGTGATTTGAAAGATCCACATTTTTCACTTCGCGCCAATAAGATGAAGGTGTATGTCGGCGATAAAGTAGTTTCGGGTCCTATAAAACTCTATATTGGCGAGATCCCTATCTTTTATCTTCCATTCATGGCCAATTCTATAAGGCATGACAGGCATTCAGGAATCTTAAGACCCAATTTTGACATTGGGATTAACAGTAGAGACGGGAGATTTATAAGGGGTTTGGGTTATTATTGGGCCACAAATGATTATACAGATTTTGCTTTGAGGACAGATTTCAATGAATTTAAGAATTTTAGAATCCAGCTCGACAACAGATATAAAGTCAGATATATGCTCAGTGGTAATGTCAAGTTGAATTTTATGAGGGATTTCACGAATAAAACGAGTGAATGGACTGTAAATTCTTCTCATAGCCAGAATTTCGGAAAGTCTGCTTCCTTTCGTTCCAATCTCAGGTTTGTGAGCAGCGATCAGGCTCAGAGCGCTCTTCATAGAGCTGAGGATGTAGAGCAGATCGTTGATAGAAGAATATATTCAAGTGCCAGTTTCAACAAAAGCTGGGGAGGAACAAGGCTCGGTTTGTCGGCAAGCCGCAACCAGAAGTTGAATGTTGAAGATCCATACGCTAACAGAGTTTCCGGCACGATGCCGTCAGTTTCCCTTAATTTTCCCCGCACATCTCTCTGGTTTGGCGAGAATCACAAAAGCGGTAAGAGAAGTATCATAGAAAGAATGCTTAGAAGTATATCCTTTTCCCCAAACCTTAACGCAAAGCGGGCTACTGAAGAGAGCGACGCAAAAAAGGTTACAAGAATATCTGCAAGTTCAGGGTTGTCTCTCAGTCAGCAGCATAAACTGCTCTTTTTGAATCTTTCCCCGTCATTGAGTACGAGCTGGCGTTATTCCCGTGTCAGTTATAATAATATCGATACATCTCTTGTGGATAATCCGAATTCGTTTGTGAATCAGAGCGATAACAGGTTTTCGCTGAGTCTCAATTCGGGAATTGGGACCACTCTGTACGGGACTTTTTATCCGAAGCTGGGCGGGATACGCGGGATAAGGCATACTTTTAACCCTTCCGCTAATTATTCATACAGCCCCAAACTCGGAGAACAGCAGGTCGAAAGCAGGAATGTAAGGTATTCAGTAAGGAACATACTTGATTTAAAAGTACTTGAAAATGGCGAACTGGTTAAAAAAAATAATGTAATAACCTGGAACCTCGGCGGGAGCTATAATCCTGATGCCGCCAGAGGGAATCGTTTCTCAAATATAAGAAGTAGTGTTCGTACCTCAATATCGGATTTTATATCGCTTAGCCTTAATCAATCAATAGACCCGAAGGAAAAGGAGATAGTATCGACCAGTTTCAGTGTTGATCTGTCACTTGGCGGGGAGTTTTCATATCCCGCCAGATGGAGAATACAAGAAGCTGAAAAAATTGCCGCTGCCGGAGGTTCAGATTCGTTGGAGTCAAAGGGTGATGGGAAAGGGCCGGCGAAGAAAACGGAAGGTAAGCAAAGATGGTCGTTTAATATAGGATACAGTTATTCAAGCAGGGGCACAGGTATTTACAAATCGATCTCAAGCAAAGTTGATCTAAGAGGTAATCTCAAATTAACACAGAATTGGCAGATATCATATTCGGGATATTATGATTTGGAAAGACAGGAATTTACCAGCCAGCAGTATTCACTGAAACGTGATTTACATTGCTGGCAGGCGAGTTTCATTCATCGTGAATTTGGCGGAGAATGGAGTTACTATTTCCAGATATCGATAAAGGAACTTCCCGATATAATGTATGAAAGAGGAAAGAGAGGTTTGACAAGTTCTGTACCATTCAGATAGCAGATTTATTGATAAAAAGTGTTGACAGATGTGGAAGTTGAGACATAGAGTGTCTCTATATGGGTTTTTTAATATGAATAAAGGAGGTGAAGAATGAATAAAACAGAAATGGTAGAAAAGGTTGCAAAGAAAACCGGCTTGACCCTTAAGGATGCCAAGGCGGCTATTGACGCTATTTTCAGCACAGCTCCAAGAGAGGGTATTATCGCTTCTGAAATAGCGATGGGTAGAAGAGTTCAGATTACCGGATTTGGCACTTTCTCGCGCCGTAGCCGTAAAAAGCGCAAGGGCCGTAATCCTCAGACAAATGAAACTATTACTATTCCAGCCACAAAAGTACCAGCCTTCAAAGCCGGTAAGGCCTTGAAAGATCGTGTGGCGAAGAAGTAATCAAAACGCTATTATTAAGGGAGCAAAGGATACAATTCGTTTGCTCCTTTTTCTATATTCTTTTTTCTGTTTCAGGGAAATAAAACTAATGAGAGCTCTCTTTTACTTTTTCTTAATATTTGTATTGTTTGTCTCCTTGCCTGGATGTCGGGGCGAAAAGGGGCCGGTTACAATCCTTTTCACCAGTGATGTTAACGGTAGAATAAGAGCATTCGGCTGAGGTGACTCCGCTGAAGGCGGGGTGGCCCGGAGGGCTGCCGCTATTAAGAGAGAGTATGAAAAGGACAATTCTGTTCTTCTGTTATCCGCCGGCGATTTCTACGGTGAGAGCAGTATTCTGGCGATGTATAGAGGACGCTTTCTCTCAGATATGATGATAAAGATGGGATATTGCGCTGTTGGAGTCGGCGAGCATGAAATTAATTATCAACTGAAAGCTATACGGGAAGATATAGAAAAGGGATTACCGGTTATCTGCTCTAATCTTTATGATGACCGAAAGTGCGTTTTTCCGCCATACTTGATTAAGGAAATTCATGGTAATAGAGTCGGCATTTTTGCTTTGCTGGATGAACCTGTTCCCCAGGGGCTGAATATGGAATTAAAATCTCCTTCTGAAAGGGGCAGAGAAGTTATAAATGACCTTCGGGGAAAAGGTTGTGAGCTTATTATTCTCATTGCACATATGGGAACGGAGAAACTAAAGGATATTATGCCATCTTTAAGAGGTGTCGATTTGATTATACGCGGTCACGCTGATGGAGGGGCGCAAATACAACCGGATTGTATAAACGGGGAGATAGAAGGTTCGGATAATTATGATATTCCCGTGCTATTCGCAGGAGACGGCGGTAGAAAGATAGGCAAGATCGTTGTTGTGCCCAATGGTGCTGAAGAATATGATTTTAAAAATTCAACAGTTATTTCTTTGAAAAAATCTTCAGCGAGGGATCAGCGTTTTGTTGAGTATTTGAGGGATTATCGGGAAAAGGAAGTTGAGAGGCTTCGTGAACTCAGGATGAAGAAATTCACATCTCATGATAATAGTGGAAAGTTAAGAGAAAGGTATTTAGGAGTGGATATATGCGCCAGATGCCATGGCGATATAGTTTCAGCGTTTAGATCTTCTGCTCATTCGAAAGCTTATGACAGGTTGAAAGATACCTATGATAAAACCAGATGCCTCGAGTGTCACACGACAGGGTATGGGACCTATTCGGGGTATGGTTCCGATGAAGCCGGAAAGAACAGGATTAATCTTGAAGGTGTAACGTGCGAGGCGTGTCACGGTTACGGTACGAATCATTCGCGGGATAATAAGTATGTAAGATCTGCTGTAAATTCATGCGGTATGTGCCATACTCCATCCAGAAGCCCGGATTTCGAATATGAAGAGTACTTGAGGCGTGTTCTATGTTATATGAAACCGGATTCTTCAACCTATAAGAAGGACTATAAGTGAAGAGGTATTCCAGACTGAAATATAAGAAAATTTCCTCAGCCCGCGGCAAAAAAGCCGGGTTGTCTGTTTTAATAAAAGTATTATTTATTTTCAGCTGTTTTTTTCCTTTCGAATATGTTGATGCGGCGGAGTCTGATTTTCTAATACCGGGCATATCTTTTGGAGATATTGATTTTAGAGCGGGAACAAAAGTTAAATATATAGTTATTTCAGAAGTCTATGAGGTTAGAGATAGTTCTCTGGTCGGTTTGTCTGTTATTGATTCTGTAGAGGACAAAACGGTTCTTGAAATAACATCTTCTCCCTGGCCTGAAACACCTTCAGAGATGATTACTATCAGAGTTACGATGATGGAGAATTGCGACAGTATTGAATCACTTGGAAACCTCTCTTCGATCTTAGAGAAGGTTATGATAAAAGAAGGCTATAAACCTTTCCGGGAAGCCACTGAAAAGGAAATAGAAGATTTCGATCTGGATGGAATCTTTATACATCCTGAAGAGTTTAAAGAGAGGAATCTGTCCTCTGTTGAGCTGAAGACTCCAGCAGGTCAATTCAACTGTGAATTGAAGGAATTCTTCAATAAACGCGAGAGAAAGATGAACCTCGGCGGGAATGAAGCAGTCAGATTTGAAGAAGAAACTAATCTTCTGTGGATCTCCGGTGAAGTTCCTTTCTGGGGTCTTGTAAAAAGTGAGGTCACAAAGAAGACCTATACCAGAATGAACTTATATCATTCTTCTGACAGAAAGCTTAATGTTAAGGAGACATTTCTCAGGTCAGTGTTAATTTCCTTCACAGAGAATGAAAAAGGCAATATTAAATAACCTCTTTTTCTATAATCTCTTAGATGCCGGTATTTTTCAATATTTTTCGTTAAATTTGCATAATCAGGCATCATAAACTTGCCAAAATCGTATTTTCGTGATATATTTAATCCTGTAGGCATTAGGTTATTACATACTTATTGGTTGACGTCAGTTTGCCGTTGTGGTATATGCAATATGTTGTATAATGATTATTGAATTACCACAAAATAATGTGTAATTTCTCGTATCAGGGATGGGAGGAGAAGATGAGCTCCAGCCATAGGGATGAAAAAGTTCTTAAGAAAACAAAGAATTATGTGAAATTCCACAGATTGCTTACAAGGGCGGAGAATAACGGCAGACTCGGAGGGAAATTCCGTTGCCCTGTTTGTGGAATGAGGTATCTTTCAGCGGAAAAAGCGAATAATTGTTGCCGTATCGATTTAGATTAGATTTTGAATTCTTTGAGATAAAACCATAGGATATATCAATGCCGGATGAGGATGTGAGAAATAGATCAATTAAGCAGTATTGTTCTGTTTGTAAAAAGACATTTAAGATGGAAATCGTAGATGACTCTGATAGTCAAGAGGTCCTATGGTTAAAGTGCCCGGGTTGTGAAGGTTTTCTGCCATATATGACGGGAATGGAGGGGGATAAAGAGGATGACCAAAAGGATGACGCGGAACCGGAAGATTCATCCGGTCTTGAGCCGGAGGATTTGACCAGCGAAGAAAGAAAGAACGCGCTGGTTTACAATCAGTCATCCAGATATAAAATAGACGATATTATCTATCATAGATCCTGGGATGATTACGGTAAAGTGATTGAAAAAGAGACCCTGCCGGGAAACAGGAAGACTATCATTGTCCAATTTATCGATCAGGGAAGGACAAGGTTGCTTGAAGGTGTGAAGTAGAGGAATATCAATTGAACTCATATAAGCGATTCTGTCTTCCCGTATTGTTTTTCATTCTCGCGTTTCCATGTATACCTCTAAAAGCTTCCGAAGTATATACAGATATTTCGAATTTTTTTTATTCCGCGAGTATATCCCGCTCCGCAACAGAATTTGGGTTCAGCACTATCAATTCTCCGCTAAAGGAGGCTAATCTTTTCGCTGCAGCCTTCAGGGGAAATATCAATTCGAAAACGAGCGTAAAATTAGTTGTCCCCTATTTTGCTGTCAGAGCGGATGATAGACTCTCCTTTGGTTTTGGCGATTTTATATTTAATTCAACAACAAGAGTTAAAAGTGACAGCCTCGCGGAAAACGGTCTTTTCTTCAGAGCAGATTTCCGTTTCCCTACCGGCTCAAAGTCGCTTTATCCATATTCAATTCAAAGTTTTGACGGCGGCGCCGGAATTGAAGTAAGAAAGCGTTTATCAAATCTTTATCTGAAAGGAGCAGCGACTTACACCTTTGTTGGCGAGAGAGAACATGAAGGTGATTATCCATACAGCAACCATTTGATATTGGGAGCTTCAGCCGGAATTAAAACAGGGAAGCGATTTAGATTAAAGTTTTCCGGATACAATATCAATTATAGAAAAAATGGTGAACACTGGATATTTATTATGAAAATTGAGAGGTGTATGACTGAAAGTATAAGTATTTCAATCCGCGGCGGCTTTGAAGCCGGGGAAAATGATGAAAAAATATTTGATTCAATGCTTTCGTTATATCTGACATTTCTATTTCCAACCGGTAACTCAAATACAGAAAAATAATAATCTTTGTAATTACTATACGAATGGACAGTTGAAGGTCATTAAACTATGGCTCTTTGCCTTTTCGCATTCCTTATGTCGGCGAATCATTTCTAATGCAAAGTGCAAATGAGCAATATTATTAATCTTCCTTATAATGGAACAAAGGGTTGTGAAGCAGAAGAGAATTCCCCCTCTGTCAGAGGCATATCTTTTGCGTTGTTCTTTCCTTAAAAAATACTTTCTACGGATAAGAGCTGACAGAAATGCCTAAAAACAACAACATCAAATTTCCTGTTGAAGTATTAGAAAAATTATTCAATCAAGTTGATCAGGGTATTCTCATTTTTGATTATAACTTGAACTTTATATACGCCAATAAGAGAGCTGTAGCTCTTTTAGGTGTGGATTCGCAAGAGAATGCGGGCGATTTCGTTAAGAGAAGTTGTCCGGAAGAGGCAATCCTGAAGAGCAGAGAAAAGGACACTAAAACAACTTTCTTAGAAACAAAAGGCTTTCAGGGTAAAGGAAGGAAGCTGCTTGGAGTGGAATTCTCCTTTCGCGATCCTGAGGGGTTTTATCCTATCTATATCGTTATGCTTCACGATTTTTCAGACTGGGAAAAACTCGACAGGATGCGGACCGATTTTATCAGTTCCGTCTCTCACCGTCTACGAACGCCTTTGACATCAGTCCGGAATTCCTTTCAATTACTCTGTATGGACGATTCATCTCTGTGTGTGAAAGAAAGAGAAAAACTGCTTGAGATTGGAATGAGGAATATCAAAAGATTATCCTCGTCTCTAGATGAACTGCAGAAAATATTTATGGTTCAATCTGAGGAAATGAATTTATTTAGAAGCCTGGTCAGCATTGGCGGACAGGTAAACGAAATCTTTGAAAGACTTTATGATAAAGGGCAAATATCTGGTTTTGAGTTGACAAGTTGCGGCATCGGTACATTTACAGTTAGAAGCAAGTTAGAGAATTATATGGTAACAGTTGCTGATCTTTTTAGAAAATGGATTGGCGGTAATCCTTATATCTTGGTTGAAATTGAATCTTGCCCGGACGGAGATTCTGAGGCAGGAAGAGGAAGATTTGAGATATCTCTTAAACCGAGACAGAAAGTTGTAGCCTCAAAGAAAGTCACTCTGAAAGATTTCCTATATTATCAGGAATCTCACAGATCTTTATTGTTAGAAAGATTAGCGGGAGCCCTCGACGGTACAATGACAGTCAGCTCAGAAGGTGTGACTATATCAATTCCTTCTGATCCGCCTTTTGACAGAGAAAAAGATCTGGTTCATCCGTTACACGTGATAGTTGACAAGGCTTTAATTGAAAAAAGGCAATACTGTCTCGTAAATCTCTGGATCAGCGGTAATATTCCAAATGAGGATAAGAAAAATGAATATTTAAGGAAGATACTGGTGGGTGTAACAGAAGCTGAAGGTGACAGTTTTGTGGTAATGGATGAGCGGCCTTTAAGCTACCTGATATTCTTTATCGACCGTACAAGTGATGAGATTGATAAAATTCTAAGGGATGTCACAGATCAGCTGGCAAAATCCTGCAAAATCACTGCCGGAGAGGGGCGCTCCTTTTTGAAGTGGGATATAAAACTTAAAAGCAGCCGCCAGATAGATAGCTACATCGATTCTAATCTTCTTAAAGCCAGCGAATTGGTGTGATAACTCCGCCGGTCCATACCCAGAAGAGTTTATTATCTATCCAAAAGTTCAGTATAACTGATCCGCTGATTATACTTCGTGGACTTTGTTGCCTTCATTCTCTCTATTCATTGAAAGTAGAAGAACGCTGAGAGCGATTTACATGGTATGGCTGATATGAAAGATCCAGTTCTTAAATAGATATCCCCGAAAACAAAAGAGATTATTTCTTAAAAGGCGATTTATTCGAAAGTTAATGTTCAATTTAATAAAAAAGGCAAGTTGTTATTGAAGTTGATACAATATTTCTGTTAGAATCCGCTGTATATAATTTTAGTTAAGGAAAGTATGGCTTTTTTAAAATGAAAAGGAAGTTGATGTCAGCCATATAAAGTAGAGGATTATTAAGCTGACATGGATTGAGCAAAGCAGGTATGTGCCTGATAAGGTCAATGTAAACTAAAACTGTTAAACGGTTTAATTCAAAGGGAGGAAATAGTGGATTTTGAACTGACCACAGAACAGAGGGATATTAAAGAAGCTGCCCGGAAATTCGCAAAGGGTGAGTTTACAAAGGAATTAGCCCAGAAACATGAAATAGAACATTCTTTTCCACGTTCAGTATGGAAAAAGGCATGTGAACTTGGATTTATAGGTCTTCATTTTCCCCCTGAATCCGGTGGAGCTGGTTTGAATGTAATGGAGAATGTTCTTGTAGTCGAAGAATTCTGCAGAGTAGATTCTGGAATTGGAACGGCGGTGGCCCTTTCTGACTTTGCCTCCGAAATAATCATGCGGTTTGGCTCTGATAAGCAGCAGAAAAAATATTTACCTTCCGTCGCTTCCGGCAAGATGATATCTGCCGGAGCATTTACCGAGCCCAATCACGGGAGTGATATTACCCGTATGGACACGAGAGCTGAGAAGAAGGATGATAAATGGGTTATTAACGGGACGAAGACATTTATTACAAATGGAGAGATCGCCGATTTTTATATTGTCCTTTGCCAGATTGATTCCGAAGTCAAACCTTCCTACAGGGGAATGGCCTGCATAATTGTAGATAGTGATGCTCAAGGAGTAACCACTGAGGATGTTGGGCAGAAGATGGGTATTAAGATGACTTCAACCGCGGAAATTTCATTTGATGATGTCGAGGTGCCTCTGGAAAATATTATTGGTGAAGAGGGGAAGGGTTTTTATCAGGTTCTTGAATTCTTTGACGAAAGCAGAATCGAGATTTCGGCAACAGCACTTGGTATAGCTGAGGGGGCATATGACAGAGCCGTGAACTATATGATGGAGAGAGAACAGTTTGGCAGGCCCATTGCTAAATTCCAGGTTACTCAACACAAGATTGCCAAGATGGCAAGTATGATCGAAGCCGCGAAATTATTAACTTATAAAGCCGCCTGGAACTTTGACCAGGGCAGAATTGACCCTAAATTAACTTCCATCGCTAAATACATTGCCGCTAAGACAGCGGTTCTTGTTGCTGATGAAGCTATTCAGATACACGGCGGTTACGGTTATATTATGGAATACGAAGTTGAGCGCTTTTACAGGGACGCTAAAATAGCTGAGATCTATGAAGGTACAAAGGAAATACAGAAAAATACGATAGCAAGCGAGATTATGAAGAAATTATAGATCCGCTGATCTATAACCCCTTTTAATTTTAAGTTATACTGTAGCTATTTTACTACAGTTTAATGAGTTTCATTCTGCTTTGATAGTGCTGTTTTTAGTTGTTCCGTTTACCAGGCGGGATTATACAAGATCTATATAGTCTGGAGGAAAGAATTGACCGCCGAATATGATCTGGTTGTAATTGGGGGCGGCCCTGCCGGTTATCCAGCCGCGATACGGGCCTCTCAAATGGGTGCGAGTGTTTGCCTTGTAGAAAAGGAAAAATTGGGAGGTGTATGTCTGAACTGGGGTTGTATTCCCACAAAGACTCTGCACGCCGCGGCTCATCTGATTCAGCAGGCCGGGGAAGGCGGCAAAAGCGGTCTGAAGGGTTCATTGAACGTTGATCCGGAGGGTCTTTTATCACACAAAAAAGAGGTTATAGATAATCTTGTCTCCGGTGTTGAAAAACTGCTGAAGAAAAGAGGGGTTAATGTTGTCAGAGGTAGAGCGGAGATAGTTGGTGCCGGTGAGGTTTATATCGAAGAGAGAGGGTCAATCAGGGGAAAGAAGCTCATTATTGCCACGGGATCTTCAGAGATAGCGCTGCCCGGCATGGAGTTTGACGGCCAGCGGGTTATGAGCAGCAAAGATATTTTAGATTTGAATAAATTGCCGGAATCTGTCCTCATAATCGGCGGCGGTGTTATAGGCTGCGAATTTGCTTCAATTCTAAACGCTTTTGGATGCGGGATTACTATCGTTGAGATGCTGCCGTCTCTCATCTCAGGAGAAGACAATAAGATAAGCAGGTTTTTGAAAGCCTTTTTGAGGAGGAAGGGTGTAGTGACACATCTTGGCACCAGGGTTGAGAGTCTACGCAGGGGAACCAAGAGTGTTACAGCTTATCTTGATAACGGCACTGAAATTGAATCTGAGTCGGTGCTCGTTTCAGTTGGGAGGTCTCCCAACATCGATAAGATTGGTCTTGAGAATTTAGGCGTTGAAGTGGATAAATCAGGTATTAAAGTGAACAGCCGGATGGAAACGAGTGTTAATGGAGTATTTGCCGCAGGGGATGTCGTAGGCGGTATGCTCCTGGCTCACGTCGCCACCCGCGAAGGGATTGTTGCAGCAGAAAATGCTCTTGGACTGGATACAGAGATAGATTATTCTCTCGTTCCTTCAACTATTTATACTCTTCCCGAGATTGCTCATGTCGGGCTCACAGAGGAAGAAGCCGCGGATAGAAATATAGAAATAAAAACAGGTAATTTCCCCTTTTCAGCGAACGGTAAAGCCCGGGGGCTCAGGGAGAAAGATGGTTTTGTCAAATGGATAGCTGAAAAATCAAGTGAAAAACTTCGGGGGATCCATATAATCGGACCACAGGCAACGGAGCTTATCTCAGTGGGAATAATCGCGCTCGAGCGCGGGATGAAATCCGGTGACTTCGAGCCTGTATTCATTCCTCATCCAACGCTTTCTGAAAGCATTGCTGAGGCAGCGGATGATATAAATGGACGCGCCATTAATATTTACTGATTATTGTCCCTTTTTTTAAAACTCGCCTGTTCTGGAGGTTGGACCTTATTATGAATGGTAATAATTTTATTAAGAATTCGATCATACTATTGATTATGGGGGCTGTTTTCTGTTTGCTTTTTCCCTCCCGGGCCGCGGCCGGTAAACTGAGTGTCGATCGAAATGAAAAAAGTTCACCTGACCCGGATATTATTTTCGATTTTCATCCGGCCTCTAAAGTGGTTTGTATCGCGGTATCAGTAGAATCGGGGTCAGCCTGTGAGAGGCCTCAGATAAGAGGAATATCCCATTTTATTGAGCATATGGTTTTTAATGGATCAGAACGTTTTACAAGAGACGAATTCAGTGACTGGGTTGATGATACAGGTGCTTTTCTTAATGCTTTCACAAGGAAAGAAAGAACGATTTATTTTATGCTGGTGAGGAGAGATCTTGCCGAAGAAGGGGTTGAAATCCTCTCACAGATGCTTCTTCACTCGGTTTTTCCTCAGGAAGAGCTTAAGAAAGAACGAAAAATAGTTCTTGAAGAGATCAGGAAAACGCTGGACAACCCGGGTCAGGCAAGAAGAAGACAGATAGATAATTATCTGTTCAGAGGGAGCCGGCTGGCATATCCTGTTCTGGGCTATCCGTCTACGGTAGGGGAAATTACAAGGGATCAGCTAATCTCTTATTACAGGAGGCATTATAAGCCTTCTAATATGAAGATTTTTGTTATGGGCGGGTTTGACAGAGCGTCTCTTCGAAATATTATAAAGGATTATTTCCGGGTTCCACTCTCCGGAGGTAAGAACGAGTATGAAGATAATTGCAGAAGGGGGGGGGATTCCAGATCCCATCCTAGCGGGTTTGTTTTATCTTCGGCGGATATTCCAAGGTGGAGCAATGAGATAACAATCAGATACAGTAACAGAGTGACCCCGGGATTTGATATCTTAGTCAGAGTACCGGGAGACGTAGAAGCAGCGGATCTGGCTCTATCTACGATCATGGAGGATATCCTTACTTCTGAAAACACACCTCTTAAGGAAAAGTTTGAAACCGCAGGGATCAAGTTTCCCAGAGTGAGCCTGGAGATATACAGCGGGTTTTCCGCTTTGAGATTTCATTTTCCTTCGATAAAAGCCGGCAGTCATGATTGTTCCGGAATTTTAGAAATACTGGAGAGTCTGGCTGACTGGGAACCGGGCAGAAGGGAGGTTGATTCATCATCTATTTCCTATCTGTCGTCAAATGCTTTTGATCGTGAGAAATTCCATTACTATATTATGCTTCACGGTGAAACAATGGGTCTTCTGGGGGAGAGTTATCTTAATAGTTTTATAGAAGAAATAGAAAAGATAGAAAGAGAAGATATCGGGATGCTGCTGAAAAAAACCTTTGGTGATATTAACTATAATGCCTGCCTTGTGCGAAAAGGAGAACGCAGATTTAAAAAATTGACAACGAGTGAAAATACTATTGTAAAAAAACTTCCAAACGGCTGTGTAGTTTCTGCTAGCAGGAGGGAAGGTTCAGAGATAGCGGCTCTGAATATACTTATTAAAGATCGAAATTGTCTGGATGCTCATTTAACTCCCGGTTCTTCGGTGGTTCTACACGGTCTGTTGGAGATGTCGGAAAAAGGCGCTGAGCTTACACAAAAAATGGAATCCCTGGGAGCTCGCGTTGAATGGGGAGACAATCCTTTTATACCAATGGATGATTACAGGCTCAATCCGTCATTTTCGCTTATTCGACTGGAGGCGCCGGGGGCTAATTTCAGGGAAGCTGCCGGACTTCTGGTAGATTACATTCGGGAACCGGATTTTAAGCGGGCAGATATAAGCCGGTCTCAAACGCGTTTGATGAGAGATATCTCAGTAAGAAAACAGGCGGCCCTTTTTCAACTTGAAAGAAGATTCTATAATAAGCTTTTCGGCGGGCATCCTTTCGGCAATTCACTTTTCCCCGACCCTCAAAATTGGGAAAAGATTACAGTGGAAAGTCTTTACAGTTACAGAGAGGAATATTTCACAGGACAAAATATTATAGCATCGGTTGTATCGGGGGATCTTCCAGGTGAATCGAGTGAATTTCTCTCCGATCTCTTTTCCTCGTTTTCTGCCGGAAGAATAGAACAGAAGAATGAAGGGTTTGAAGATGAGAGCCGGTCTTTATCATCTGCCGGTACTTGTGAAAAGTTTCCAGTTAAATGGCCTGAAGGAAGGTATGAGTTTCCCTCTCCCGCCTCGGGAGCTTATCTTATGGCGGGATTTGCGGCTCCGGCGAGAGATTCTGATAAAATGGCCGTTATTCTTGTTACTTCCGAGATTCTAAGTTCCCGTATGCGGGAGGAAATAAGGGAAGGGCTCGGACTGGCTTATTCAACGGGGTGTAGGGCTGAATTTATGAAGGGGGGAGTGGTAACTTTGGCCTATCTGGGCACGAGGGCTGAAAATATGGAAAAATCCAGAGAGGCGTTAAAGGGACAGATCGAAAAACTTGTTCACGAGAAACCTGTCAAAGATGAAGTCACAGAGGCAATTAACAGAATTATTTCCAGAATGGCAAGAAGAAAACTTTCCAGTATTAATCAGGCTTTTTATTTCGGCAGGAATCTATTCCTGTCTGGAAACACCGGAATTGAAGAGGAGATTACCAGAGTAGATTTAGAAAGTGTTAACGGGATTATAGATAAGTACCTGGGTGTTGATAGTCTGCTGTATATTGATTTTGTTCCCCGTCCTGAGGATGAGGGTTAAAGAAAAATATAAGTATGCTCTGAATAATTAAATTAATTAATTAAATTTGTTGACGAACTTTTAAATTTTGTTTACTTATAATGGAAGTTGGAAATTAAATTGAACAGTTGGAGGTAAAAATGGCTTATGTAATCTCTGATGAGTGTATTGTTTGCGGCACCTGTTTGCCTGAGTGCCCTGTTGAGGCGATTTCAGAGGGTGAAGAGAAGTATTCTATCGACGCTGATCTCTGCACTGACTGCGGCGCTTGTGCCGAGGTTTGTCCCGTTGACGCTATCTCGCCTGAAGATGAATAATTGAAGGGTAATTATGTCGTCAAAGAAATTCCGTTTGACAACTATGGCTTCCTGTGCGGGCTGAGCTTCAAAGCTCAGCCCGACGGAGTTGTGGCAAGCTTTAAAAGATCTGCCCGTATATAATCATCCGGATCTTATCCTGGGTTGTGATGATGTGGATGACAGCGGTGTAATGCGTATCAATGATGAGAAAGCAATTATCGTTTCAGTCGATTTCTTTCCCGCGATTGTCGACGATCCATATATATTCGGACAGGTTGCGGCGGTGAATGCCATGAGCGATATTTACGCGATGGGCGGGAGCCCATTATGCGCTCTTAATATCGTTTCTTTTCCTGAAGATAAACTGCCTATCTCTGTAATGAGGGATATGCTGAAAGGGGGCGCAGAAAAGGTTTCCGAAGCCGGTGCTATTGTTGTCGGAGGACATACAATGAAAGATTCGGAGCTCAAATACGGCTTATCTGTTACAGGTCTGGCCGATCCCGCTGCGATCATAATAACCGGGGGGGCGTTACCCGGAGACAGTATCGTTCTGACAAAACCGCTTGGATCGGGCATCTATTCTACTGCTCTCAAAGCGGATGAACTTCCGCCTGAACTTGAGAACGATTTTTACGGGATGATGACTACCCTTAACCGTGACGCATCTGAAGTTATGAAAGAGCTCGAAGTGCATGCCTGCACGGATGTAACGGGGTTTGGACTTCTGGGTCACGCTCTTGAAATGGCTGAATCTTCCTCAGTTTCCATTGAACTCGAGCTGGATGCTCTTCCTCTTCTCGAAAACTTGAGGGATTATGCTGAAAGAGGGTTTCTTACTGGAGGGGGGCTTGCAAATTATAACTCCATTAAAGAAAAATTAGTTCTGAAACGTAAAGTTTCGCCGGTGGAACAAATGATTATGTGCGACCCGCAGACCTCGGGAGGGCTTCTCGTTGCCATCCCCTCGGAAAAGGCGGGGAAATATATTGAAACTCTGAGGGGTAAAGGGCATAAAGATGTTTCCCTGGTTGGCAGAGTGATTTCCGCGGAAGAGCCGGGAATATTTATCAGATAGCCCCGGACTATTTCTTACCTTTCTGTGATCTTTTCTTTCTTGTTTTTTCCCTTGCTTCTTCAAGACTAAGTACGCATCCGCAGTAGTTTTGCCTGCTCAGCTTCAGCTTCCTGCTTTCTTCTACACTGATCTTAAATCCATCTTTTTTCTTGAAATCCTCTCCGTAGAAAGTCACACCGTGTTTTTTTGCCGCTTTCTCCCCTTCTTCCCTGATCTGTTTATATACTTTGTGAGGACTTACAGAAAGTGTAGTAGTGAATAATTCTATACCGATACCGGCGGCCATCTTAGCGGTTTCATCCAGTCTTATTCTATAGCATTCCCAGCAGCGTTTGCTTTTTTCGGGCAAATCTCTGTAAGGCATGACAGCTTTTTCCCAGACCGGAGTGTTATATGAGCCTTTTATAAGGGTTACCCCTGAATACTCGCTTAAAAATTTCATATCTTCAAGTCTGAGAATATATTCTTTTTCCGGATATATATTCGGATTATAGAAAAAGGCCGACACGTCGAAATTTTCCTGAAGATGGGGTATAACATAACTTGAGCAGGAAGCACAGCATGTGTGTAAAAGTATTTGCGTCTTAGGATTCATCGATCAACGTGTAACTGAAGAATGATGTTGTGAAATATTCCGCCCGGATTCTGCTTTCTTTTCCAAATCCGCTTGACCTATACTTGCGGATTGTTCTTTAGAAACAGTTGTGCCGACAGCTATTTTATTCAGCTTGGAGAGATAGCTGTTCTTTACAAGTTCGAATCTGTCCATTATAGAACGATCGACAGGTTCGGCAGGTGGCAGTTTTAATTTTCTGGGATCTATAAAATGGCCATTTTTCTTTATTCTGTAGTCAAGGTGGGGGCCTGTAGCGTAACCTGTAGCTCCAACATATCCTATAACGTCTCCCTGTTTTACCTTTACCCCGTATTTTATCCCCCTGGCGAATTTGCTGAGATGGAGATAATATGAAGTGTAATTCCTGTTGTGTCTTATTTTTATGTAATTGCCGTTGGCGCGCGTTCTGGATGCTTTAATTACCGTTCCATTCCCCGAAGCCTGGACCGGAGTACCGGTTGGTGCGGCATAGTCGATTCCGTTGTGCGGCATGTAGTGATGAAGGATCGGGTGAAAACGGCTTTTACTGTAGCTTGAGCTTATTCTTGTAAAGTTCAGTGGTGCTTTGAGTAATTGTTTACGGAGCGAATTGCCTTCTTCATTAAAATAGTCGGGATACTTATCCCCTTTGTTGTTAAAGAGAAAAGCGTAGTGTTTTTTGCCGCTGCAGTTAAATTCCGCCGCCAGTATCCTGTTGATCTTTCTTATGGGTTTATTATGAAAGGGGTTTATTATTTCCTTTTCTTCATATACCAGTCTGTAGTAATCATCGGGGCGGATATCGTGGAAAAAATCTATATCCCAGCGGAAGATATTATTTATGTTCGACGCCAGTTCGAAGGGGATATCGTTTCTGGAGATCGATTCGTATAGTGAATTCCTGATGATACCGGAAACCGATTTCTTATGTATTTTAAATGGACAATAAATTCTCCGTGCCTTAACAGTATCATTGCCCGTTGTGACCTCAAGAAATTCTTCATCATTTATAGAAAACTCGAAACGCTTAGTGTTTCCGCCGCTCCCGGAAAAAATTCTGTAGCTCTGACCGGGGTATATTCTTCTGAGGTTATAGACATCACTGGACGCTTTTACGATCCTGTTTATCATCTGCGGGGAGATATCACATTTTCTCATAAGATCAAAGAAATTCATATTTTTGCCGACAACACCCTGAAAAGAAGGGGTAGGGGTTTTGGGAGTTACGGGTTGCTGGTGATGGTTTTCCCCCGGGGGCGGTTCTTCCAGGCCGGAAGAAACTATTTCTTCCTCGGGTTTTTCCCTGTCGAATAACACGGCAAGGGAAAATAGAAGAACTGCTGCAAGAACAACCAGAGTGCCTGCTAAAAGTTTGTTTGTACTAAGTTTATTCATTACATCCGTCCTGTTGTTTATTATAGACAAGATACCTGTTTTCCGGCAGCGGGGTCAAGATAAAATGAGGTCTGGATTTCACTCAATTCTATCAGTTCCTTGCTTCCCGGCAGTTTCAGGTATGTGCGGAAAGATCACTACATTTTCTTATATCTTGGACCTCCGCTACCCTCTGGTACTGTCCAATTAATATTGTCGAATGGGCACTTTCTCTGGCAGGTTTTGCAATGCAGACAGTTCGAGGGGTTTGCCGCTTTAGCTTTCCCACCCACAACTTCATAAACTCCAGCTGGACAGAAAGTTATACAGGGTCTGCTGAATGAAGGATCACATTTCTGCTGGCAGATATCAGGATCGATTATCTCAAGATGGCATGGTTGATCTTCCCGGTGTTCCGTTGCCGCTGCCGCGGTAAAGGCGTCTTTGTCGAAATCCCGTTCAGGTTTGAGTCTGTATTTTGTTTCCTTCATCGCTCTGTAGTCTTCTTCGGCAGTAAATTCAGGTAAAATATTGCTGATTACTGATAGTGGAATGCCCAGTGTCGGTCCGAACTTAGCTATGGTTTGACGGTAGTTCTCCGCGGATCTCATCTCTTTCCCCACCCTGCCCTTGTCAATAAGTTCTGTGTATTTTGAAGCAGTTTCCAATGGTTTCGCGGCTTTGTCGATAATAGCTGTCGCGGCCTGTATTCCTGAATCAATAGCGAGATGTATGCCTCTGATTTTCAACATGTTAACAAAACCGGCGCTATCACCGGTTATAACGCAATTTCCCTTTCCTATGCTGCCCGTTTCCGCTTCCCGAGGTATCGCGCGCAATCCCCCTTCAGGAATGAGCTTTGCACCAGCTTCTACAACAGTTCCGCCTTCAGTGAATTTTTTTACATATTTATGTTCTTTGAATCTTGTCAGAGCGTCCTGTGGATTGAAATCATAATACTTCCAGTCAGCGCCTACTATCATGCCTACAGCTATATGATCTTCTGCGCCGGGATAGATTATACCGCCGCCGAACATAGCAGGTCCGATGAAAGGTTTCCAGATCGGAAAGCCAAGCGTATGAACAACCCTGTTGGGTGTAAACTTCTTGTATTGCTCCGGGGTTACTCTGATTAATTCTTTTACTCCCAATGAGAAAAGCTGCGGGTGCTCTCTTTCAAGGTTTGCTTTTTCGATGAATTTTTCAGTTAACAGACCTTCACAGCCCTCAGCGAGTATTATAAAATCGGCATTTATTGTATCGCCCGGAATGTAATTGGGTTGTCTGTTACCTTCTCTGTCGAACCCTTGATCGATCAGTTTGACCCCCCTTGTGAGACCCGTTTCCTCGTCGAATAGAATATCCCTTGCGGCGAAACCGTAGAAAACCTCGACTCCAATATCCCTTGCGGTAATAGCCATGAATTTGCTTAGTTTGCTGATTGAGACCGTGTAGTCACCCTTATGAAGCATTGTTCCCAGGCCGAGTCCGAGCCATTTGGCAATTTTAAGGGCGAATAAAAGATCGAAGGAGATTTTACGGGAAGGCATGAAGGGTATCTTCTCAGTTTTGATCTTTCGGCTTAACAGATCTTTTCCCTTTTTGCTGTCCCGCCAACCGTCGGCCGCGTAATCCATAAGGCTGAGGAACGGTTCATGTTCCAGGACAGCGCCGGAAAGGTTGTGGTTTCCCGGACCGAAGGCCTTGTCGATGACACAAACATCGAATTCAGGTTTACTTTTCTTTATCTGAATTGCCGCGGAAAGTCCGGCTGGTCCGGCACCGACAACTAATACGTCAACCTTATTGTAATCTTTATTATTCGGCATTCTGTTTTACTCTCAAACTTTCGATTAATTCCGGGACTACATCTTCCGCGTTACCAATAATATAGTAGTCGCACTGTTTGAATATCGGAGCGTTATGGTCGTTGTTTACAGCAATAATAGTGTCGCTGTTGGCAATTCCTATCATGTGTTGAATGGCGCCCGAAATCCCTATCGCCATATATATTTCAGGCCCCACGGCCGTTCCGGTTTGGCCAACCTGATGTATTCTGTCGATAAATCCCTGTTCAACGGCTGAACGGCTGGCGCCTGTTTCAGTGTCTATATTTATTGTTTTACTTATACAATTACTAAGCGGTTTGATCAGAGCGTTATAACCTTCCCTGTTCTGAACCCCTTTTCCGCCTGACACAATCATATCAGCGTCAAAGTTAACTTTGCCGGTACTTTTCTCTGTGCTTATTATTTCCAGAGAAAGATCGTCAGGTGATATCCGGACTTCATGCCTGATTATTTTGCCTTTCCTGGATTTATCTTCGGGGAGTCTTTTCATAACTCCAGGTCTTGCGGTCGCCATCTGTGATCTTGAATTGATTGTGCTGATGGTGGCCATTACATTTCCCCCGAGAGCCGGTCTTGTCTGGAGCAGCACGGCGATCTGTTCTTTTTTAGAAATATCTCTGATATCCAGTGATGTGCAGTCTGCGGTAAGACCGCAGCTTAAGTTATAGGAAACCAGAGGAGCCAGTACCCTCCCCTGGGGGGTGGCGGCGAATAGAACGATCTGCGGCCAATGTTCTTCGATTAAGCTGCAGAGAGCCTTTTTAAAGGCGGAAGGATCGAACTCTTCCAGAAGGGGATGTTGGACTATATAGATAACGTCGGCTCCGGCCGCGATAAGTTCCTTCGAAAATCCTTCGATATTACTGCCTGTAATTGCAACTCCTACCTCAGTTTTCAGAGTATCGGCCAGATCGCGGGCTTTACCTATAAGCTCAAAGGTGGCGGGGTGTATTTTGTTGTCCTCATATTCAGCGTTTACCCAGACCTGACCTTCATAAGAGGGTTTTCTCTTCTTCAGGCCATTTAGCATATTATCGAGGGCCTTGCTGGCAAAAGCCTTATTGGCCCTTGCCATGATCTCTTCTTTGACCGAATCATCGATTTCATCTATATCCTCAACATTAATCTCCCTGAGTATCTCAGCAAGAGCCCGGAACTGTTTGTTTTCCTTTTCGGTTCCTTCGTATGTTCTATCGAAAGGATCTTTTCTTTCTTCAGGCATGATATATTCTCTTGTTTTTTCCGTGATTTCCTGTTTTTCCAGTGCTTGTTCCCCGCTGAATTTGTTTAGTATTACATCCGCGAGTTCATCTACATCCTTTATCTGCAGGCATTTTCTTGTTGTCTCCGGGGGAGGAAAAACCCTGGTCACAGTTGTTCTTGATCCGTTAACACCTATATGCTCGGCTTTGATATCTTCCGCTTTCCACTTTAGGATTTCCGTCTCATGGGCTTTGCGCGTTTTCGCGAAGGTGGCAAAGAGGGGAAATTCGTGTTCAGCGACAGTTATAACGGCGGGTTTCCTGCGAGACGCTACAATCTGGTCTCCACCCGTTATGATTCTGGTGAATTCAAAACGGTTATTTTTATATTCCGCGTTTGTAACATATGTAATGCAGGGAAGTTTAAGTTCTTCAGCAATTTGAGGCGGCACTTGAGCTGTATCACCGTCTACCGACTGCATGCCGCTTATTATAAAGTAATCATCCGGATCCTTTACGATATCCTGTTCTATTTTTCTGATTGCGTACGCGAGAGGGTTCGCGGTAGCCGCCGTATCAGCTCCGGCTAACAGTCTGTCTGTGATAAGCACCGCCAGATCCGCGCATCTGCTGAGCGAATAGCGTAATATTTCATCCGCCATAGGGGGCCCCATACTAAGGCAGATGACCTTGCTGTCCGGGTCTCCGCTATCCAGACGCATCTTGTTCGCGAAAGCAAGCGCCTGAGCGTCAAGATCATTTATTACGTTAGTAAGGCGGCTTCTGATAAGTGTACCTTTAACAGGGTCAAAGGCGTTATCAGTTATCTGCGATATGTCAGGGACCTGTTTTACCAATACTATATAATCACTCATAACTTCAATAAAGTACTATGTTTCAGGGGGAATGTCAACTTACAATATAATCTGGAGTTTCCCCGGAAATCCGGCAAGCATTTTACTAACTTCTCGAAATACAATCAGTTATCAGGATTGATAAGTGGAATAGGGTTTTCCTTGCTCTGTAAGGCAAAAAGGGGGGACTCCAAAAAAGATTCCTTAGAGTAGGAGGCGGGTCATGATCTCTCTTCCTATTTCCGGGCTACCTTAAAAACAGATTTTGCAATGCCCACGGCGATTGTGGTACTATCCATTATTGACTCCTCCTTTTTGAAGTAATAGAATGACATAGGGTGCAATTATAACAATGTCATACGGAGTTCATTACATCACTTGCACCAGACAGGCGTACCTGTCATGCCGGCCGCGGAGCATTTGGCCTGCCAGCCTCGCCCTCGGCTGATGCGAGTATGGTTATACCGTGAAAATAAAAACACAGGATGATTATGAATACCGACCTATCATTTATTACAAACGAAGAAAATCAAAGCCTTAAAGATAGATTCAGGGTTTTGATCAATGATACAGCATTCTTTGACTGTCTCGTGGGATATTTTTATTCAAGTGGTTTCCACGCTGTCTATCCTGCTCTTCAGAACACCGAAAAGATACGCATCCTCATCGGAATCAGCACCAACCGGGCAACCTATGAAATGATGCAAAGGGGCCAAAAACCAATAAAGCAATCATTTGATTTTTCACATGCGGAAGCCAAACAGGAAGTAGAGAATTTTGTAGAAAATGAAATGTCCGATTCCGAGGATAATCGGCAGGTTGAAGATGGGGTACACACCTTTATTGATTGGATAAACAGCGGAAAACTGGAAATCAGGGCTTATCCCTCACAGAAGATACACGCTAAACTCTATATCATGACAT
>CAZKNG010000027.1:22224-26364 GCA_964554125.1 uncultured bacterium
CTTTGCGACGGCTCCTTAGGCTAAAGAGCAATCCATTTAAAGACGGAGACCGGGACATTGGCCGGGTGATTACCGGCTCCAGCAACTTTACCTGGAGCGGGTTGGTGGATAATCTTGAATTTAATGTGGAACTTAAAAACAGATCTGACTATGACTTTGCCAAAAATAAATTCGAGGAGTTATGGAGTAATGCTGTTGATGTAAGTGAAAAATATGTCCATACCATTCAGAATAAAACCTGGCTGACGCAAAATATAACCCCCTGTCAACTCTATCTGAAATTTTTATATGAATATTTTAAAGATGAACTCAGCCAGACAGACGATCTTTTTGTAAAGTATCTGCCTCAGGAATTCAAAAAACTTGAATATCAGGAACAGGCGGTCCTGAACGCCAAAAAGATCCTTCTGGAATATGGCGGGGTCTTTATCTCCGACGTTGTTGGTCTTGGAAAAACCTACATCTCGGCCATGCTCGCCGGTCAACTCGATGGCCGAACGCTTGTTATCGCGCCGCCGATGCTTTTGGAAAAATCCAATCCCGGTTCCTGGCCCAATGTCTTTTCTGATTTCAGAGTTCCGGCTGATTTTGAATCCATCGGAAAACTGGAAAAACTGGCTGGCCGGGGAACGGAAAAATACAAAAATATTATTATTGACGAAGCCCACCGTTTCCGTAATGAAACAACCATATCCTATGAGCTGCTGGCGGAAATATCCAGAGGAAAAAGGGTTGTTCTGGTAACAGCGACCCCGTATAATAATACCCCCGGCGACATTTTGAGCATGCTGAAATTATTCCAAAAGGCGAAAAAAAGCACCATCCCGAATCTGCCGGACCTGGAGTCCTTTTTCAGTAAGCTTGAAAAGAAACTTAAGAAACTGGACCGGAAAAAAGACCATCTAGCATATATCAAAACCGTTAAAGAAAATGCCCGGGAAATAAGGGACAATGTTCTGAAGTATCTCATGGTGCGCCGCACCCGCACGGAAATCGAAAAATATTTTAATAAAGATATTCAAGAGCATGGACTTACCTTCCCGCAGGTGGAGAAACCAACTCCCTTTTTCTATGAACTCAACGAAAATGAAGATGAGATATTCAATAAAACGATTGATCTGATCGCCAATAAATTCAGGTATGCCCGCTACACGGCCATGTTGTATTATGAGGGCAAAATCGATCAGCTTGAAGCGCAATCCCAGCGAAACATGGGGCGCTTCATGAAAATCCTGTTGGTCAAGCGGCTGGAGAGCAGTTTTTTTGCTTTCCGAAACTCTGTGGACAGGTTTTTGCGATCTTATGAGATGTTTCTAGGTGAACTGGATAATGGGTATGTTTATGTCAGTAAAAAACATACCAACAAGATATTTGAACTTCTGGAAAACGATGATGACGAAGCGATCCAGCAGCTGATCGATGAAGGCAAGGCGGAGAAATATGAAAGCGAAGATTTTAGAGATGAACTGAAAAGAGACCTTGAATACGATCTGGCGATTTTAAAAGAGATAAAAACCCTCTGGCAGCAGGTGAACCGCGATCCAAAACTATTGAAATTCAAAAAGCAGTTATCAAATAATCCCATCCTGAAAGAAAATCACCTGATCATATTTACTGAATCAAAGGAAACCGCCAATTATCTGCATAAAAATATTGAACAGGATTACCCTGGGAAAACGCTGCTGTTTACCGGTGATTCCGGCGAATCGGTTAGGGATAAAGTAATCGAAAACTTTGACGCCCGGGCGCGGTACACAAAAGAGGATTACCGCATCCTGATTTCAACCGAGGTGCTCTCCGAAGGCGTCAACCTGCACCGCGCCAACGTTGTCATCAACTATGACATACCCTGGAACCCCACCCGCATGATGCAGAGAGTAGGCCGCATCAACCGGGTGGATACCCAGTTTGAGCGTATTTACACCTTTAATTTCTTTCCCACCACGCAATCGAATGACCAGATTAAACTCAAAGAGGCCGCAGAAGGCAAAATCAACGCCTTTCTCACACTTCTCGGCGGCGATGCCGAGCTTTTAACCGAAGGAGAACCGATCGGTTCCCATGAACTTTTCGACCGGCTGACATCACAAAAAACCCTGGAAGGCGATGATGCGGAAGAGGAAAGCGAATTGAAATACCTGCACGAAATCCGCCAGGTCAGAGAAAACGATCCGGACCTTTTTGAGAAAATCAAGCGCTTGCCCAAAAAGGCGCGCACGGCAAAAGACAACAAAGAGGTTAAAAACGCCCTGATCACCTATTTCCGTCGGGGTAAACTACAGAAATTTTTCATGGCGGACAAAAAGGGCAAGGCTGCGGAATTGGACTTCATGTCTGCCGCAAAGATCCTTGAGAGCGCCCCGAACGAGAAAAAGAAAAAACTGTCGGATGATATGTATGATCTTCTGGATAAAAACAAGGAAGCCTTTATCATGGCCACTACCGAAGAAATGGCCGAACCCCGCAAAAAAAAGGGGCGGGACAGCGCGGCTAATATACTGCGGATTTTAAAGGTGACGTCTAAGAATACACAGAAACTCACCGAAGATCAGGAACACTACCTGAAAATGGTGATAACTCAGCTTGAAGAGGGCGGCTTGCCCAAACAGACGGCCAAAAAAACCTTAAAAGCGCTGAACGGCCTGGAGAATGAACTCGTTAATCCGTTCAAGGTGCTGGCTGTTTTACAGAGACACATCCCGGAGCAGCTGCTCCAGAGCCATTACGCGGAAGAAAATCCGGCTATTTCTGGAAAAAGAGAAGTTATTCTATCACTGTATCTGGCTGGTGAATAAATCATGAAAAACAAGGAATCGCAAAACGTAGAATATAAACAAACCTGGCGGCCGAACTGCCTGAAAGCAATTTCCGCTTTCGCAAACAGCAGTGGAGGGAAATTGCTGATTGGCATGGATGATAATGGGAATCCCGTTGCCTTGAAAAACACGGAAAAACTGCTTGAGGACATTCCCAACACTATCCGGCAAAAATCGGGGATACTCCCTTCTGTCCAATCAACCGAAAGCGGAGCTATAGAAATTACGATTCAACCAAGCCATGTGCCGGTATCTTACAATGGAAAATTTTATATCAGAAGCGGCAGCACTGTGCAGGAATTAAAGGGAAGTGAATTGGCGGATTTTCTTTCCAGAAAAACAGGTAATTCCTGGGATGAGGCCCCGGAAGAGAAGATAACCAATACAGCATTGGATAAAAAAACAATAGAAAAATTTATTGGATATGCTGTTGACAGAGTTCCCTCAATCAGCAAAGAAACCGATACCAAAACAATCCTGCAAAAACTGAATCTGGCTGAAAAAAACCACTTTAAAAGAGCATCAGTTCTCCTTTTCGGTTCTGATCCCCAGAAATTCTACCGGCAGGCAGTGGTCAGAATCGGAAAATTCCTCTCTGAAACAGAAATTCAGACCACCGATATCGTTAAAGGGAATCTTTTTTCCCAACTGGAAAATGCTCTTGAAATCCTGCGGACAAAATATCTTGTGAGCAATATTAAATATGAAGGGATTCATCGCCGCGACATTCTTGAATACCCTTATGAGGCCTTGAGAGAGGCAATTATCAACGCGCTCATCCATCGGAATTACTCCGGAACAGGCCAGATTCAGGTGCGGGTCTATCCCGATAAACTGGTGATAATGAATGAAGGCAGGCTCCCCCCGGAAGTTCCTGTTGAGAAACTGAAAACCAGCCATCTGTCCATACCGCGTAACACGCTATTGGCGGGGGTCTTTTATTACGCGGGATTTATCGAAACCTGGGGGCATGGCACGCTGAAAATTGTGAACAAATGCCTGGAGCAGGGTCTGCCGGAGCCGGATTTCAGAGAAGAAAACGGTGTTATGACAGTTGTTTTCTATAAGGATAAATGGAGCGAGGAAAACCTGAAGAAAATGGGGTTAAATGATCGGCAAATTGAAGTGATTGATCATATCAAAATCAATAAAACGATCACCTTGTCATCATATAAGGCATTGGTCCAGGGGGTTTCTGAAAAGACTTTATACAGAGACCTTAAGGACCTTGTGGCTAAAAACATTTTGAAGGAAATTGGCGAAAAAAAAGGCCGTAAGTATGAATTGTCTTAACGGACATTTATCGGACATAACAGACATGTAA
>CAZKNG010000028.1:0-25879 GCA_964554125.1 uncultured bacterium
ATAAATAATATAATGAAGGAAAAAATATTGCAAACTACCATAAAATTATGTAATAGTAACAAGTGCCTGATTTTTTATTTAGAGGTAACTGATCTCAAGGAGCGAAGGTGCCTGAAGGACAAAATTCAAACAAAACTTTCGAAATAAAGGACTGCGCCTTAGCAGCACTGGCGACCGGCAAAAAATCGCAAAATCTCAAAGAACTCAACCGTAATATCGGAGAAGTAGAATCGGGAAGCCTATACTATCACTTCTGGGGAGGTCTTCTCCAGCCGAGATTCGATGACCCTGAATATAACAACGATTTTGCTTCCTGGATAAGACACACGCTGCATGACAAAGTTCTGGCTGAACAAATTGGAATAATCGATCCTACAGAATATCCCGACCTTGAAGAACTCCGTGATAGATTACATGAAATTATTGAAGCGAGGCTCGATGAACTTCAACACCTTGCATGGTGTAAGATAGATGAACAATTTCATTTCATAACATCTCAAATAGTTGTGTTTGATACTAAAAAAACCATTTATAAAGCTGAAGATTTAGTTGACGCCATTCCCAATATGACCTCAAGCAGTATCTTCTATCATTTTATAGACTCGAGAAGAAGAACTTATGGTAATATTGACGACTTTAGTACATGGTTATACGGATTCGAGGGAAAGTACAATGAGCTGATACATCTCTTATCAAATATTGATCCTTTTTTTTCCTCACTTACAGAACTTAGATCCCAACTGTCAAATATAGTTACGAATTACTTCATGGAGAGTAGATAATGAGTACGATGCTTAAACAGTACTCCGATATTGTTGGAGAAGAAGTAATAAATCAGCTTCATCAACTTGCCGCGCTTCTGAAAGATATCAGGGTCGTACACGTAAACTCTACAAAACGGGGAGGCGGAGTAGCGGAAATTCTAAACAAACTTATTCCTCTCAAGAAGGAACTTGGTATTAATGTCAGCTGGGAAGTTATTGAAGGATCGCGTAAGTTTTTCAAATGTACCAAGAATTTCCACAACGCACTGCAGGGAAAAGATATAAAAATACAGAAACACCTGATAAAAGAATATGAAAAAGTTAACCAGGAAAACGCTCAAAGGCTTCACGAAACTCTTAATGACGCAGATATTGTGTTTATTCACGATCCTCAACCGGCTTCTCTGCTGGCCTCTTTCCCTAATAGAAAAGGGAGATGGATATGGCGCTGTCATATCGATGTAAGCCACCCGAACAGATCAACCTGGAAGTTCATCAAAAAACATATTAGTGATTACGATGCCAGCATTTTTTCGATCCCCGCATTCTCTCAAGTTCTGCCGCATATACAATATCTGATTCCTCCCAGCATCGATCCATTAAGTGAGAAAAACATTGAATTAGATGAAGATGAAATTGAGAAAACAGTCTCCGCCTTTGGTATCGACACTAATCGGCCGACAATGCTTCAGGTATCACGATATGATTATTTCAAAGATCCTGTAGGCGTTATTAAAGCATACAGACTTACTAAAAATTTTGCCCCGGACCTGCAGCTTATCCTCGCCGGCGGAGAAGCATCTGACGATCCGGAATCTCAGAAGGTAATCGATGAAGTTCGTAATGCCGCGGGAAAAGATCCGGACATTTATATTCTTCTTCTACCATCAGATGCCCATAGAACAATAAACGCTCTTCAAAGATCTTCAGATATTATATTGCAGAAATCAACGCGTGAAGGATTCGGACTCACAGTTACGGAAGGAATGTGGAAAGGAAAACCTGTTGTCGGGGGTGATACTGGAGGTATACGCATTCAGGTAGTAAACCATCAAACCGGTTTTCTTGTAAGAACACCTGAAGGAGCGGCTCTGAGAACCCGATATCTCCTATTCCACCGTGACAGACTGAATGAAATGGGGAAAAAGGCAAAAAGCTTCGTCACTGAAAATTTTCTTCTCACCAGACACCTGAGAGAATATTTAACTGTTATTGTATCCCTGCTGCGCGGGCAGAAAGAACGAATTGAACTGCAATAACGATAAGGTTACCAATTATTAATAACTATGAAAGTTTTGAACAATAGAATTAACCTCAGCAGTTTTCTCCATAAGGTTTCAATCTCACCAGAAACAATTATACTTTTAGATTATGACGGCACCCTCGCTCCTTTCAGGAAAGAACGATCCAAAGCCTTTCCGTATAGAGGAATAAAAAAAACATTAACTCAATTGATTAGTTTAAATAATTGTAAAATTATAATAGTAAGCGGAAGATCCGTAAATGACATACGTCTGTTGCTTGATCTTGAAAAATACCCGGAAATATGGGGCTGTCATGGAGCTGAGAGAATGACTGAAGACGGCAACCTTCTTAAAACAGAACTTTCTCAGCAGACAATAAAAGACCTCGATGAAGCAAAAGAAGCTGTTATAAAAAAGGGGTTATGGGAAAGATGCGAGCAGAAATATTCTTCGCTGGCTCTACATTGGCGCGATCTGCCGCCGATTAAGATTAAGAATCTTAAAAAGATAGCTGTAAACATCTGGGGAGATATTATTAGAAGAAATAACTTGACAATTTCCGACTTTGACGGTGGCATAGAGATTAGACCTGAAAATATTACCAAGGGAAATGTTGTAGATTCCATTTTAAATCAATCCCGGGAAGGAATGCCTGTAATATATATGGGGGACGATTTTACCGATGAAGATGCTTTCAGGGCTCTCAAGGGAAAAGGACTTTCAATTCTGGTTAAACCCGAATTCCGCTCAACGGAAGCAGATATCTGGTTAAAGCCCCCCGGAGAACTTCTTGATTTCTTGTACAATTTAGCAGAAGCGTTAGGAACTAATTATGAATAATTCTTCACAACGACTTGTTATAGCATCAAACAGACTCCCATTTGTCTTTAAAAAAGTTGACGGTTACTGGAAAATAGAGCCCGGATCAGGAGGCCTTGTTACGGCACTTGCTCCTGTTCTTAGAGACAGAGGGGGGCTATGGATAGGTTGGCCGGGTACATTTGAAATTACAGATATTTCCGATTCCTTAAAAACTGCATCGGAAAAAGCCGGATACAATATGGAAGCGGTACAGATGAATGAAGAAGAAGTTCATAAATATTATCAAGGCTTTTCAAACGAAGTAATATGGCCTTTATTCCATGATCTTCAGTCATACTGCAACTTTGATCCGGATTACTGGAATTTCTATAAGTTGATTAATGAAAGATTCGCTTCCGTTCTGAAAAAGACAACAACACAAAACGATTTTATCTGGATTCATGATTATCACCTTATGTGTGTCGCCAAATATCTTCGTGAGGCAAATATTAAAAATAACCTGGCCTTTTATCTTCATATACCATTCCCCCCCCTCGATATTTTTTCCAAGCTTCCCTGGAGAATAGAGATCCTTCTCGCCATACTTGATTACGACCTGGTAGGCTTTCAGTCCGAACGGGATAGTAGAAATTTCATTCAATGTCTTGAAACATTCATCAAAGACGCAAGAACAGAAAAAAGCGGAAAGTTTATAAACGCCTTTGTGGGTGATAAGGTTCTAAAGATTGGCAGTTTCCCGATAAGTATCGATTACAATGAATTCTCTAAGATGGCAAGATCAAAACCTGTCGCGGATCATGCCTGGTTTATACATGAGGACATACCTAACAGTAAAATAGTTCTTGGAATAGACCGCCTTGATTACACAAAAGGTATTACATACAGGCTTCAGGCATTCCGTAAGCTCCTGATGAGTCATCCGGAACTACATAGAAAAGTAACTCTGATCCAGGTTGTAGTGCCGAGCAGACGCAATATTCCCATGTACCAGGAACTTAAGCTTGATATCGAACATCTCGTCAGTGAAATTAACGGTGAGTTCACAAGATCGGGCTGGGTTCCAATACATTACATTCACAGGTCCCTGCCGAGAAGGGAGCTTCTTGCATACTACAGAACCGCGGAAATTGCTTTAATAACCCCTTTAAAGGATGGAATGAATTTAATAGCAAAGGAATACTGTGCTTCTAACATTGAAAAATCAGGGTCTGTAATTCTGAGTGAATTCGCAGGAGCAGCGTCACAGATGAAGAATGATGTATTACTTGTAAATCCATATAATATAGATGAAGTAGCAGATGCTATCTACTCAGCCATTAATATGAACTTAAAAAAGAGAAAAAAACATATGGGCAGACTGCAGAAATCGATTCAGAAACATGATATATACTGGTGGTTAAATTCATTCCTGAGTGCCGCCTCCGCGGGCAAACTGGACAAATACCCCAGATTGAAAAAAAGTTGAGCCGGTCTTACTTTATACATTTTGAAGATCATAAAAAGAAATATCTTTATAATTACTGATCAACTTTTTCTTTCAAAAGCTTCGAGTACATTTTGAAGCCTCTCCGGATAGGTTCCGAGTGATATTTCCTTTTCCGCCCAGCAGCGCACATTCCTACTTATTTCATGTGCAAGTTCTTCATCATCCAACAACTTGATAACAGCAGACGCAAATTCTTCCGCTCCGGAAGCTTCGATATATTCTCTGCCATTACAAAGATTCATACCTTTTACTCCCACCGGCGTACTAACGACAGGAACACCCATAGCGGCAGCTTCAAGCATCCTGATTCTAACACCGCCGGCGAACCTCAGGGGTATAACCAATATCGAGCACATACCGAGATAGGGAACTACATCCTTCACTCTTCCCCTGAAAATAATTTCATCGCCTTTTTTCTTCATAACATCTTCAGGTACACCAGCTCCAACAATATCCAGAACTGTCTGCGGTTTTTCTTTTAAAATAAGAGGGAATATGGAATTTACCATAAAGTCAAGGGCGTCGGCATTAAAGTCAGAAATAAAATTTCCGATCAAAAGAACTCTGTTCGGTTTTCTTCGATAACCAGATGGATTGAATCTCCCCAGATCAATTGCCATCGGAAGCGCCTTAACAACTTTTTCCCGGTCATCAAAATATTTTTTCAACTCCTCTGCCTCTTGTACGTTTACAGTCAGTATCTTATCGAAACTTCTATACGCTTCTTTTTCGATCCTCATTTTCATCGCAATGTCTATACTCTTAAGCCACCTTCTGAAAAATCCCGAAGTTGAAGAAATTCTTCCAGGATGAACCAGATAATCCAGGTCATGGGTTACCAGAACAACCTCAAAACCCCTCAACATCTTATGCAGCTTATACAAATGCCAGTAATTTACCAGTACCAGATCAGCTTTCCAACTTCGCGCGACGCGTTTTACCAGCTTAAGATATCTCCCTGGAGCGGCATAAAGAGTATCATGAGGTATTCTAGAAAATAATAGCAGAAGAATATTCTTTACCCTGCAAAACAACTTACCGGCAAACCCTCTTCTTTGCGGAGCAATTATAGCTGTAACACTTACTCTTTCGTTCTCTATCTCACGAAGTTTTTCGATATTCTGCCTCTCCAGGGTCATTGTAACAAGCTTGACATAGTGTCTTTCGGAGAGTCCTCTGATAAGATTCATAACAAGTCTGTCAGTACCACTTCTAATCGGATATGGAGAATATGAAAGCGCTATTACTATCTTCAATCTATCCCCCCTTCAAGAAGAGCCCAGAAGGTCATTGTATATATTAACCGTATTCTTAATACAATTTTCAATTTTAAATTTGTGCAGGAAACGTTCTCTGGCGCTCCTCGACATATCCATATATAATTCCCTGTCATTCAGCAGTAACATGACAGCTTCGGCAAGAGCGTCAATATCTCCCGGCCTGGTGAGAATTCCGTTTTTCTTGTCTTCGACTAATTCCGGTATACCGTAAATACCACTCGAGACAACGGGTATGCCTACAGCCATCGCTTCTAAAATTACGTATGGTGTGGCATCAATTCTTGCAGGGTGAATCATTAGATCCATCCCACTTAAGAATTCAAATATATCTTCTATGAATCCAGTAAAATTGACACGTTCTTCAAGTCTTAACTTTGAGCATAACTCTTTCAATTCAGTTTTGGCCCGGCCATCTCCAACGATGAACAAATTGACATAATCCGGTAATCTCTTCATTAATTTAACAGCATCTGCCTGCCCCTTTCTTTCCTCCAGCGAACCTACGATCACAAGATTAAATCTTTTACCCCACTTATTTCTTCTGGAATAACCGGGGCTGAAATCAATATTGTTTACAGGGTCGGGAATACCGTTATATACGACTCTGATTTTACTTTCAGCTATATGATGATTTCGGATAATATGCATTTTATTATCGTAACTTACAGTTATAACACGATTAATAAACCTTGTTCCTAATCCTTTAAGAAGACGGGATTTAGGAAAAGAGCTGGTCATCGGAAGGTGCTCTGTTGAAACAATGTTCTTTACCCGGAAGATGCGTGCTAACGGAGCGATAAGACTATATCCGGCATCAAAAGGCCCAGGCAGATTTATATGCAGGATATCCGGCTTTAACTTTCGGAATAATCCCGCCAACCTTGAGTATTTCATCTTCCCGTTATTTTCAGTTTCTGATAAGTCAGTAAAAGGTAATCCTTCATCTGAAAGCAGGGAAACAAATTTGTAAGCCGATGAATCCTGATCAAAAATAACATGGGTCCGGAATCGTTCAGAGGAGATGAACTTTGCCAGATAATACAGGTATTTCTCCGCTCCCCCTGTATAGGAAGCATCGCAGTAATAAACTACCAAAGGAGATTTCTTGGAATTATTATTATTCATCTTAATTCAACCGGGATCAATGCTTGTGATTTTTGTTTTCTGGGAACGCCGTTTGATTTGTCAAAGCAGCGTGCTCCTCCGCTCAAAACTATTAAAAGAACACACAGCGCTGCACTAAGTCCTGCTTACAAAAAAAACGCCGAGACAAATTATTAATATTCCAATGAATCTCATGTAAGAAAATGTCTCATTTAAAAGCACCGGAGCTACCAGTGCTGTAATTACATATGACAGGCTTACCATAGGGAACGCCCAGCTAAGTTGCGCTCTCGAAAGTATGACAATCCACAACACGGCACTTAGAGCGTATGAAAAAAATCCTCCAAGTACAAACCCATTTACAACCGCTTTTAATAGCCAACTGAGAAGATTGCTAAAATCAATCTTTCCCGTTTTACTGACTATTTCATTAACACCCGCTTTTATCATAAATTGTCCGGCTGTATTTAGTATTACCGTAAGTATTATCATCAACAGATTTTTAAGCATATATAATATCCTTGCATTTATGAATCTATTAAGCCTTTAATTCTGTTAAAATCGTTAAACCAGACCCAATCTGAGTTTCAAAAGATAGATAAGATTTTCAAAACCGTCTTTCCATTTATTGAGTTTTGCTTCACCAACACGCGGGTGGTAATTAACATGGTATTCATCAAATTTCAATTCCGGATTTCTTATAGCCGCTATCTTAATCTCCTCACTTAGCGGCATCCCGTCACTCTTTACTCCCAACTTATTATATATACTGCTTCTATATATCCACATACCCGATTGTGAGTCCTTTATACCTCTCATAAACAATATATAGGTGGCTAAAGTCAATATACTGTTGCCAATTACATTTGAAATATTCATAGAAGCTCTTTCTCTGAGGGGGAAACGAGAAGCCGATACAAAATCCAGATTATTGTCCAGGAGGTGATCTATACATTCATCGATTTGTTCAGCGGGGTATGTGCCGTCTCCATCCATAGTTACAGTAATATCACCTGTTACTGACGGCAACCCTGCTTTATAGGCCGCCCCATAGCCCTTTCTTTTTTCAACAACAATCCTCGCTCCCAGTGCCTTTGCCACACCTGATGTATTGTCGGTTGAATTATTATCGACAACCACAACCTCATCTATAAAATCAGGTAGGGATTTTATAACTAAAGCGATCCCTTCCTCTTCATTAGAGCATGGTATAACAACTGAAATCTTTTTTCCTCTGTACATTTCTTCCATTCCCTAAAATACCGAGATAATAATTTCTTTAAAAGGAATAGGCAATTTCATTATTATTTCTCTCTCCCTGTCACCTATAATTTTCATCCATCTGAACCCAAGAATGATCAGGGCACCCCCAACGGTAACCTGTAAAGCGAGCATTGCCGGGCTACTCCATATTGATGCTGTGAACACCAGCAATCCTGCTGGAACAGCGGCTAAATAGCATTTTGATATAAACTTTACCGGCACCCTGATATTTTTACCAAACCTCTTAATGACAATATTGAATATTACGACAGCAACAAAAAGAACAAATGCAACCGGCACAAATGCTCCCCACAAGCCGAATGCGGGTATAAATACGATATCCAGACAAATGTTCAAAATAGCCAGGAATGAAAAGACTAACATGTTAACCCAGCTTTTACCCATGACATAAAGAGCCATGCTTATTGGAGTATAGAGAAATGAATATGAAAATACAATAAAAAAGAGCTGAGTGTAAGTGCCTGCCGGGGTCATTTTTACGCCATACAGAAGGGGGATCAACTCCTTTGAGAAAGCAAAACCCATAACTGTAATAGGAATGATTATTATATAGATGAGCCTGAAATACAAATCAACCGCCTTTGGCAAACTCTTTTCATCCCTGGAATAAGATTCTGACATTCCCGCCATAACCAACGGCCAGATAGAAAGTGGAATAAATTCAAGAACCATCTGCGGGATTCTATAGGCAAGTTCAAAATATCCAGCTTCCACAATTCCCGTGAAATGTCCGAGAAATAATACTTCAGACTGTCTCCATACAATTTGATTGAGTATACCGGTTAAGACAAAAGGTAATGAAAACTTTATAAACTTATCCATTCCGGGCACATCCGGCGATTCTTCCTCTTCTCCCATGACCAGACCGGATGCTTTAGGGAATAGAAAAAGAACCATTAAGGCGTTTGAAATACCACCGGCCAGGAAAACACCCATGATTCCCAAATCAAAGAAGTTTATAAACAACAGCAGTAATAACAGATAACTTACATTCCCTCCAATAAGTACAAAACTCAGTAATTTGGTCTCATACCATGACTGCAGGATGTTCATAATCACGTTCATCATTACCTGAAATATTAAGAACCCTACAGCGATAACAAGTAGAAAACGAAAACTGCCGCTCTCGACATCATATATACCTTCTATAGTATCCGATAATAACCAGGCGGCAAGAATCAGAATCAGCCATACAAGAGTTTGAATTACAAACAATTTCTTGACTGTATTTAGAAACTGCTTCATCCCCCCCCTCACTCTTAATTCAGGAAGGAACTTGAGCAGCCCTTTCCCTCCACCCATCATTATGATAATAAACGCGAATCCCGTCACAGATTTTAAAACACTCAAAATGCCCCAACGGTATTCTCCAAGGCTTCTTACAATAATAATGTAAGCTGCGGGGCCGGCGACGAATCTTGCCAGCTTGGCAACTACATTCCAGGACATAGCTATACCTATCTTAGAAAAACTCACTGCCAATCATCTCTTTCCGGATATAAATCCCGGCAGGATAAAATCAGCTATATCCATAATGGATCCGTCACTGACTTTAAAATCAACATTTGAAAACATAGAACTATACATACATTCATTATCGGGGTGGTATCCGTGCATCCCGGCCACGGGAGATTCACTCATATAGCTTGGTAAGATTATTTTTCCCGCGTTTAAAAGAAATATAATATCTCCGTATTCATTATCCGCGAAGTAAATTCCAAGTTTTTGCTTTTCGATATCATCTAGAATAGTACCGGATTGTAAATCAGATAAAATATCAGTTATTTCTCTTTCAGCTTTCTTAGAATATACTTTAAACCTTGCCAGTGTTGAATCATAAAAAGGTATATAATCTTCCGGTATTCTAAGGCCCAGTGATTCTATCTTATCTTTGATATCTATAGTGTCGCTAACTTGACACATCCCATGATCACCGAACACAAGCAACCTGATATTTTTATTTATTGAAAGCAGAGCTTCCAACCTTTCACTGTACCATTTCAAGTGAGCGTCAATATTCTCATGTCTGGTTCCGTATTTGTGCAGGTCAGCGTCAAGCTCGGCGGTATAAAGAAGATAGAAATCAGCCTCTTCTTTCACCAATGCCTCTTCAAGCTGTTCGAAAGCTGAAACTTCCGGTGTATGATAATCCCTTACAAAGATACGCGAGCCCCTTTGTGCCAGTTCATCTATTACAGTATTTACCCTTTCAACCCCTCCAGGCACAAATAGATTCCCCTTTGCCGGTAAATCCAGGTATCTTAATACATTTCGAGGGATATTATACAAGCTGTAATATGATTTAACATTATCGATAGATCTCAGCTTCCAGTCTATCAACCGTTTAAGCCAGAGCCTGTTTTCCGGAACATTCTCAGGTATAATAGACAACCACCTAAAAGGTGATCTATCCTTCGAAAATGAATACATCATCCACAACTCGTGCCTGTCGGGAGGAAGGCCGGTAAAAATACTCGTTAGAGCAGGTTGGCTGAATCCGGGGACAGTACGCATTCTTATTGTGTGGGGAAGCCCACCGGGACTGAACCCAAAACGTTCCGTAACTGAATATCCAAGAGCGTCAAGAAGTATGACAACTGTGGGATATTTCAATTTAATCACTCCTTATCCCGAAACAAGCTCAACCCACGCTGAGTACAATTTTTCTGCCGCCTTACTCCAGAGAGATCTACCGTAAGGAAAACTTCCGGGAGGACGATCCACATATACCCTCTCACCCTTTTCGAGCCTGACCTTCAGGAGTATGATTCCGTATTTCAGTATCAACTCATCCGGACTGTATCTATAAATATTCGCGCCGATTTTAAGAAACCCTGTAAATGCTGAATATGGATAAAAACGTTTAAAGTAACCTCTCCATAATCTCAAACGCATAAGAAATGAATAATTACTCTTTCTTGATTTCAGAAAGGTTATAACATCCCCAGACCTTTTATCATTAAACCTCTCTGACTGAAGTAACTCCCAATACCTGAATAAATCTGAAGCACTTTCTTCCCACATATCCTTTGGACTTACATTCATGGCAAGATTCGACTGTTTCAGTTTGAATCCGGTCCATCTTTCTATCTTTTCAAACATTTTCTTCGGAATTAATTTTTTTAAGAGGGGATTTTCCCTTTTTTCTCGAAGGTGTTTCAAACGGTTTAAGTACCCGCTCTGATATTCGCCGGCAAATATCAGACAGGATATCAAAATATCAGTATACACTCTCGATACAGAATATATCAATTCATATTTATAGTCTTCATCCTTTTTTCCGGTCAACCTGTGAGCGCCAATATGGGCGGCAATTCTGTTTTCTATCAATTTTAAAGCTTCACGGCGTGTAATATCGGAATTCCTGTACGAAGGAAAACGCTCTTTGAACTCTTTGTTTTCCGAAAGAACAACCCCTCTTTCTTTCATATCATAAACTCCCGGACTTGGAGGCAGGGAAGACAGTTGTTTGGAGTGATAAATTCCGATATTTACGCGTCCTCTAAATTCCGCTTTATCCCATAGTTCTTCGCATTTATTACCCAGCTCCCTTTTTGCTGACAAAATAGCCTGGTGTACACTTAAAGAATTAACCCCAACTAATATATCCACATCTGACAGAAAAATAGTCCTGCTGTTCTTTATAACAACACTACCCTCCCCTGTAGCAAAGCTTCCGCACAGAAGAATGCCGTCTATATTATCCTTCCCGATCTCATCAGTAATCAGACGAGTCGCGAAACCTATAAATGGACAAAAATAATTACTGTACCACCGGGTAATTTTACTGCTATTCTGGTTATCTGGATAAAAAAGCCCGTGTTTTGAACACGGGTGTTTTTTATTGGGCATAATCCTCAATCTTTTTACACACGTTTATAAATAAACTCGGGTATATAATATTTCTTTCTGTTAAGAACAGACCCGACAAATTCTCCCCCTTGTTTATTTACGTTCATTACCGCTCTTCTTATAACCTCTCTCTTTGTACGGCCGGCCTGCACTACCATTACTACTCCATCCATCAGTGAACTCAATATCGGTGTCTCCGGGGCACTGAGAATTGACGAAGTATCCACAAAAATATAATCATAATTTTCAGCCACTTCGCTTATTAGAGCCCCCATCCTGTCGGAACGGAAAAGCGGCTGAATTACACTTCTGTCGGCCGTTCTGCCGGTTGGAATTATATCCAGCACCATTGCATCTACAGTTTGTAATATATCAGAAAATTCGGCTTCATCCGACAGATAATCGATAATACCTTTTTCACCACTGACCCCGAAGAAATTGTGTATCTGCGGGTTTCTAACGGCACAATCGATTATAAGTGTTTTTTCCATCTGATTTACAGCAATCATCCTTGCCAGAAAAACAGCAATAGTACTTTTCCCTTCACCCTCAAGGGCACTCGTGAACATTATTACTTTTGTTCCCTTATCCTTCATTTCAGAGTCTACTGAATTTCTAAGTGTTAATAAAGACCTTCTGAAGTCTTCATCCATACCCTTAAGAAAATTACTTTTATTAACATTTGACGCTTTCTTCAAAGGCTTTTTTCTTTTTCGGATATTCCTCCCCTTCCTTCCGCTTCTCTTCTCCGCCTTTCGGAGCGCGTCAAAAATCTTACTCACATTAACTCCCTTCAATCAAAACTCTGCATAATGTTAAACAGTTTTGCCAATTCTACCTGAAGTATATACTGTTTCATTTTCAAGATCCCTTATTCCCTCCCTTACAATCGAAGCGTTGATTGTTCTGACATTCGAGACATAACCGGCCAATAATACTCTGTCACAAAGTACATTGATAAGCCTTGGTATCCCTTTACTGTAATGATAGATCTCTTTGATTGAGTCCTTGGTGAAATGGGGACTTTTATTACCTCTTCCGGCAACTTTAAGCCTGTAGTCAACATATTTCGAGAGGTCATCTTGTGTCAACACGGGTATTCTAAACAGAAGAGGGATTCTCTGTTTAAGCTGGCGAAGCTTTTTGAGCTTTAGAATGTCTTCAAGTTCCGGCTGCCCTACAAGCATAATCTGCAGAAGTTTTTTATTTCTCGTCTCGAGGTTAGACAACATTCGAAGCTCCTCAAGAACCTGCGGCGAAAGATTCTGAGCTTCATCTATTATAAGCACTGTATTCCTATTCTTCTCATACTGCTCTATTAAAAATCTGTTCAGCTTCAAAAGCATTTGCGCTTTGTTCATTCCTTCAACATCCAATCCGAAATCATTGCAAATCAGATAGAGAAGCTGGTCGAACGGAAATTTAGTGGAAAAAACAAAAGAGACTTCAACCGAAGGATCAAATAAATCCACAAAAGCATTGACAACAGTTGTTTTACCAACGCCAACCTCTCCAGTTAAAGCAATAAACCCTTTTTTCTGGAAAACTCCGTAAGTTATATAAGCGAGAGCATCTCTATGACTGCTGCTCCTGTAAAGAAATTTGGGGTCAGGAGTTACATTAAATGGAAGTTCCTTAAAACCGTAAAATTCTTCGTACATGGCACCTTCTATTATTTCGTCTCTGTATCAGGAAAACTTGCTAAAACATTAATTTCAAGAATATCTTCTGCTTCCGCGACATTCTTTATTGAGTGATCCAGGTTATCAATGAAGAAAGCAAATCCAATTGAAAATAGAAGACTGAAGAAGGGCCCAAGGGCTATTCTTACATAATCTCTTGTCTTCTGCCTGCTCGCGTCTGTCGCGTGAGTTAAAATCGTGATCTTCCATTCAGGGTTGCTGGCCATGGAGATCCTCGCTGCCATCTGTTTATTCAACAATTCATTATAGGACTTTTCAACCCTGGAGAGTGTTGAATTAATTCTACTTACTTCAACTTCTTTTCTGGAGAATGAATTTTTCTCAGATTCAAGATTACCGATAAGTTGAGATAAAAGTTTCTCTCTGTTCTCTAGAACTTCCAATTTAGTCTTTTTAACCTTTACCAATATTTCCATCTCTTCATTAAGCATTTCCTCAACATTATCGAGCCTACTTCTAATTTCAATTAATTCCTTATTACTATCAGTATATTTTGTTGACAGTTCATCCTTTTCCATTTCTAACTCAATAAAACTATCGTACAAATTATTGATATTTGTAGTCTTACTCTTACTTGCCAGATAACTATCATAAGCACCATACATCTCTTTGACCCCACCATTCCCAGCCTCAATGAGTTTCTCGATTATCTGTGCCAATTGTTTTTTCTCATTTACAATATCATCGTAATCGCTGTAGTATTGTTCCAGCCTCTGAAGAATGAAGCCCTCCTGTTTTTCAATATTTACAAGCCCCCATTTTTCACCCATCACAACCTTTCTTTCACGCCAGTATTCAATCTCTTCTTTAAGTATCTTCAACTCTTCAGAAAAGAAATCATCCATCTCAGGAGGAGTTTTTACCATCGCGTAGTGTTCTCTGTACGCGTTCGTGATAGCATTTACCGCGGCTTCGCAAAGGAAAGGATCCGATGAGACGTATTTTACCCATATTACATTGGAAGTAGATACAACACCCGCTTCAACATTGGCGGTACTAAGGCTTGGAATGGAAGAATAATCATCGGGCAGATATTCAGACAATTTTTCCTGAGCGCTTTCGATCACAATCTGTGATTTAACCATTTCAATCTGTGAAGCTATCTCCTCTTCCCAAGGCATTGTTCTGACGTATTGATTGAAAACACCCTCCGGCTGCCCCCTCTTTACAAGCATAGTGCTTGTTGATTCATAAAGCGCAGGCTCTCTCATATTAAGAAATATTACCATCAGAAGGGAAAATAAGACAATTCCAATTATAACCCATTTTCTCCTGAATATTACTTCAAGAAAATCTTTTACTGTTGATTCATTCTTGCTGTTTTCTACTGTTTCCATAAATCTGTTATTTACTCCTCAGCTTCTCTTAATCTATAATAATCGTATACTGCTTTCATCTGAACAAATTGCCATCCGCTCAGATACAAATCAAACGGATCTTTGATAATATCAAGAAATGAACTAACGAATCCGCTTACCCTATAAACTTTTGCTTTCGGAACCATAACAATATCAGAAGGTTCTATCGAAATATTATATTCATAGTGATTATCGTTAATTATTTTGTTTAGATCAATTTCGATTCCCACAACCCGTTGCGGGCCTACTCTCCTTATTACAATAACCCCATTTTTCTTGGCTGCTTCCGTAATACCACCACCTAGGGAAAGTGCATCGAGAAGTGTCCCCGCTTTATCCGCTTTGTACCCCCCTGGTCTTTTAACTTCTCCAAGCAGATAAACATACAGGGCGATAAACTCCTTCTGAATTATTGAAATATCCGGATTCTTCAGAATCCGTGAATAATTGTTGGTAAGAATACTATCCAATTCAGAAACTGTCATACCATCTACATTAATTTCTCCGGCATATGGAATTGTAATAGTTCCGTCAGGCCCTACCCTTATGCCCTGCTTTGAATATTTATCGTTGTATAAAAAATGAACATCAAAAACATCCCCGTAACCTAATTTATATTCTCCGGTTGTGTATGCATGGGGTATACTGTCGAGCGATAGTGTTTTTGTTTCAATCGTGCCATTTTTAGTATCTATCAATTTGTTTCCGCTTGAACATCCTGCGGCAATAATAGATACGGAGATCAAACATAAAATATATCTAACTTTATCCCCGATTATATTCACCACGAACCTCAATTGCCTTACAAAATAATGACACCATCTTTATGTCTGTAAACAAAACAAACAAGAGGCTATAAATAATCTTTCTATTCACAAAATAACGTATAGGCAAGATATATGCCAGAGTTTTAATAAGCGCCCTTCCTTGCAATTACTGCAGGAAAAGTCTTTAATATGATCATTAAATCTGTTCGAAAACCTCTTTTCTCGATATATTGGAGGTCAAGTCTCATCCATTCATGAAAACCGATATGGCTTCTACCGGCAATCTGCCAGAAACAGGTAATCCCAGGCTTAACATCAAGCCTTTTTTCCTGCCACGATAAATATTGCGCCACCTCAGACGGTAAATTCGGTCTTGGGCCCACAATACTCATCTCGCCTTTTAATACATTAATCAGCTGCGGAAGTTCATCAAGACTGGAACGTCTCAAGAAACAACCAACACTGGTAATCCTCGGGTCATTTTTCAATTTAAATATAGGTCCTTCACTATCGCTTAGCTGCCGGAGTGACTCTACGGTCTTGTGGGCACCTTCAACCATCGAACGGAACTTGTACAGATTAAATTCTCTGCCATCTTTTCCGATTCTCTTCTGTTTGAAAAGAAGGGGACCCTTCGTGTCGATCTTTATCAAAATAATAATAACCGGTACCAATGGAAGAACAAGCAAAAGGATTGCAATGGCAATAATTACATCAGAAAACCTCTTGGTAATACTATACAATCGCTTTTCTTCTGCTTCTGGTAAAGAAAATTCTTTTAGATTCTGATCCCCTTTTCTGCGTCCTGCTTCAGCTTGTTGTAGCTTCGGGCAACCAGCCATTTTATCCTCCAATAAATCAAATGCCCAGGCTCTTATCAGGCCCGGGCACACAAATACACGTCTGCCCATATTACATAACACCCAATAAGCGCCAAACTTAACCTACGATGTTATCAACATTAGCAAACGTTTATATTAAGAATACCTCCTATTTTTCTACACTATACCATATTAATTGCTTTTCTGTCAACCCTAACTATCCATTTCTATAAAATATTTACATTTAAAAGACACTTGATTTCAAATAATAAAACTCTGTTTTTAATTAAGGTCTTACGATAACAGCGATGAATACAGCAGGGGGATCATAATTTCATGATGTCCTGTCAAGGATATTGACTCTCCTCCGAAAGCTGAAGGTCTGTGTAAAACATTTTGTGAGGGTCTGTAGTGATTAATCATATCCATATTGCACATTGTGATATCTTTAAAATCTACACCGATATTCCTTGCTACACTGAAGGATTTCAAAAAGACCTCCGGCATAATGACAGCAGAGCCCGTATTGAGAACGACACCCCCATTTTCACCCAGACCCCTTATTTTAGCGGCAAATATCCGAAAATCTCTATGTGACATATCACCCCACATCGATCCATTAAAGCCCGGATGTTGGTGAAGAATATCAGTTCCAATAGCCAAATGAACGGTAAAAGGGATATCAAATCTATAAGCTTGAGCTAAGATGCTGCTTCCAGCCCACTTCGCTTTTTCATCAATAATAAATTTTCCAATAGCCTCTCCCAATCCAAGCTCCTCCCGATAACCCCTCTCTATAGCTTCAAACGCGAGGTCGGCTGTTTCTCCGGTAAATCCAAACTTTCCTTCTTCAAGTCCTCTGGAAACATTTTCAGACGTTACACCAAAGAAAGCTATCTCCAGATCGTGGATAACTGACGCTCCATTAGTTGCGATAGCAGTTATATATCTCTTTTTAATAAGTTCAATAAGGTATGGCGAAAGGCCGCATTTTATTACATGCGCGCCCATCATCCATATTATTTCATACTTTTTCTTTGATAACGCCTTTCTCATGGCAAAGACGAGTTTCCCTAACTCTTTCACAGCTAACTGCTCGGGGAGTGAATCTAACCATCTCTTGAAAGGTTTGCCTCCCTTAACCGGTTTCCCAAAATCCGCCTGGCGAACCTTGCTTCCTCTTTCGTCTATTGAAAAGGTTCTCACATTTTCAAGGTCAATTTCTTCATACTTACCTGACATTAACAGCTCTCCTGGAAATACCCGGAACCCGAGGCTCCTCATCGGTTAGTTCATATCTTTTCAACCTGGCTTCAAAGGATCCAACCAACACCTTAGAACGCAGTAAAACGGGCATCTTGACATTATCATCAGTCAGCCAGATTGTCAATTTTCCACTTTGTTTGAAAATTCCGCTTGTCTTAAGCACCGGTTCTATTACAACGCAGTTGAAATCTCCCGCGGGCACACTTACTTCTTCTTTCCTTAACACCTTGACATAGATAGGATAATTCTTTTTGCCGCTATGATTAGCCAAAAACACCGCCTGCCCCGGAATCAGCGGAACGGTCCTTATAAAGTAAAAAGCACTTAGAAAATCTTGTGTAATCGGCGGTATCATGACATTTTTATCCTCGTAGACGGCCAGATGATTCGCCTGATCGAAATCAACTATTTCATCTCTACGGAATTTTCCTTCACGTATGTGTTTTTCGAATCTAAGAGAATACAGATTGTCGTAATCCATGAACGATTCATGATGATCGCGAACCTTGAATACAAGGTCAAAAGCTCTGTTCGATCTTGCCGTCGAAAAGATATGATAACTCTTTACAGAATCCAGAACAGCTATATTTCTAATTTCCAGAGTAGCATCTCCAGCATATATCAACCCGTATTGAAGGGAAAACTCAAATTTCTCCCCTACTCCGAAAGAAACTATCTCCGGAACAGGTTTTACGATTTCATACCCTTCAACATTATTATCCTCTTCACTCCCTTCCTCACTATCTACCCACAAGCTGTCTTCCCTGCTCTGTTGATCCGATGGTATGGCATTTACACTAGCGGTCAGTATAAATATCGGCAATAATTGAGCGATTAGAATTCCCATTACAAGTAATCTATATTTCATATTTAAATATACCTCTTTTAATAGGATAATCTATTTATTAATCTAAGTACCGGCGTAATTCTCCGGATTGTGACGAACTATCCTTCCTTCGATCATGTATATAACATCTTCGGCGATATTGGTGGCCAGATCTCCTATTCTCTCGAGATGCCTGGAAACAGAAAGCATATGTATGATTTCCTCCATCATATCGGGATCTTTCCTTATGCCTTCCTGAACCGCTATGTACATATTTCTGTTCATGTTATCAACTTCATCGTCATCACCGCAGACCTCCCAGGCCATCTGGGGATCCTCCTTAACCAGCGAATCCAGAGCCCTGGAGAGCATCGATGTAACCTTCCCTGACATCTTAGCAAAATCCATACTTATCTCGCATTCGCTCCTGGTTGACAGGAAAGCAGCCCTTTCCGCTATATTGGTGGCCAGGTCTCCTATTCTCTCCAGGTTATCATTGATCTTCATTATTGATATTATCAGCCGGAGGTCAATGGCAACGGGCTGGTGAAGAGCCAATACCTTCAGGCATTCCTCTTCTATTTCAACTTCCTTGAGATCGACCTTCGAATCCCTGCTCATTACATCGGCTGCTTTCTCAGGTTCTCTCTCGATAAGCGCGCTGACTGCTTCTTCGAGATTATTTTCTACAATAGAACCGAGACTCAGCAGTTCCTTCTTCAATCGATCTATCTCTTTTCTTAAGTGTATCTTCAATATATCCCCCTATCCGAACCTTCCGGTAATATAATCTTCCGTTGTTTTCTTCTCAGGATTGGTAAACATTTTTCCGGTTTCTCCGTATTCAATTAATTCTCCCTCGTAAAGGAACGCGGTATAATCTGAAACCCGCGCGGCCTGCTGCATATTATGAGTAACGATAACTATAGTATAATCGCCCCTGAGATCATCTATTAGATCTTCGATCTTACCAGTGGATGTTGGGTCCAGGGCGGACGCCGGTTCATCCATAAGCAGTATGCTGGGCTTGATAGCGATAGCCCTTGCAATGCACAGCCTCTGCTGCTGCCCCCCGGAAAGATCCAGGGCGTTATGATCGAGCCTGTCCTTCACCTCATCCCATAAAGCGGCTTGCTGAAGACTGTTTCTAACTATATCCGAAAGCTTACCCCTGGATTTGACACCGTGTATTCTGGGACCGTAAGCAACGTTATCAAAAACACTTTTGGGGAAGGGGTTCGGTTTCTGGAAAACCATCCCCACATTCTTCCTCAGAGTTACCACATCTACCTTCGGAATATTAATATCCTGGTCGTCAATCATCAGCTTACCCTCCACCCGGCAGCCGGGTATCAGGTCGTTCATCCTGTTTATCGATCTCAGAAATGTACTCTTCCCACAACCGCTCGGCCCGATAATTGCGGTAACCATTCCGGCTCTGATCCCCATTGTAACACCACACACAGCCTCATTCCTGCCGTAGAAGACACTGAAATCTTCCGTGTTTATCAGCTTGTTTCCATTACTTTCTTCTTCATTCACGTTGCAAACCCTCTTTATCTTCTGAGTTTCTTAGAAACTCTCTTGCGTATAATAATAGCTGTAAGATTTAATAGCAAAACAAGAACTACCAGTGTCAGAACCATCCCGTACTGAACGTGGCGTATCTCATTGACCGCCTCGTGCTCGGTAGCGAGATTGTACACGCTCCAGGGTAGTGCTGGGGTTGGCTGGGATAAGGTCTGCCATACTGCCAGCGGTTTGCCCACACTTACCGCCGCTGTAAAGATGATCGGCGCAGTCTCGCCGGCAGCTCTTCCCAGGCTGACGATGATACTGGTCAGGATGCCGGGAAGTGCCGCAGGAAGTACCACCGATATTATGGTGTGCCATTTCCGCCCACCCAGGCTCATTGCAGCTTCTCTGTACCCCCTGGGCACTGACTTAATCGCTTCCTCCGAAGCGCGTATTATTATCGGAAGAACCAGAAGAGCCAGGGTCAGTGATCCCGCCAAAACGCTCTTCGAATTCGAAAAATTCATGGTATTTATAAAGAATGCCAGCCCGAAGAGTCCGAACACTATGCTGGGGACTCCGGCGAGAGAACTTATTGATACTCGTATCAATCTGGTCAGCCTGCCTTCCCCGGCATATTCAGCAAGATAAATGGCGGCGACAATGCCGAAAGGTATGGCGAATATCATCGCCCCGATCGACAGGTAAAGGGTTCCCAGCACCTCCGGCCAGATTCCGCCAAAGAAGTGAGCATCCTGTGATTTGTCAAACAGGAAACGCCAGTAAAATTTAATCCCCGGCTTCATCATCTTATTTATATCTTTTCTTAGAATCGCAAAGACAGGTTCAAGAGAAGTTCCTCTGAAGATATCTCTTCTGGGCTTGAGCACCTTCTTCCCCATACGGGAGGTATCCGAATAGTCGTAAGTTTCAATCATGAGTATTTGTTCCAGTTTAGCAAGCGCCCTGTCCATACGCACTTTGCCATATCTTTTCCTTATAAGCGCTCCTTCCTTCCCGCCCGGCTTTGGCCCCATAAGTTCACCTATCAGCTCCTTTACCTCTCTGTATTCACTTCTGTATTTTCTCCGGAATTCTGAATCCGCTCTCGACATTTCATCCTCGAAACGTTCCATCAGTTCATAGACAGGTTTTCTGGCCGCTTCCGTTTCACGCACATCAGCCATCACCTCTTCCCTGTCACCACGTCCGAATCTCTGCAGCATCAGCTCCCGGTTCTCCACAGTTTCTCTGAACACGAAAGCTCCCACACCTTTCATGAAGATCGGGAAGAGCAGCACAACCAACGATACCGTCATCAGCAATATCGCCATAGCGCCCACCGTTGTGAACGATTTGTTTAATAATTTTCTGCTTTTGATCTCCATCTTCAAATATTCCTGTTCAGAATCAAGCTATATCTATTTCGACATACCCCTTGCCTTCTTCGCGAAATGTTCGCTTACCATATTTGAAATAAACGCGAAGATCAAAAGACACATCGCCATGGCAAAAAGCACATAGTAGCGGGAGGAGCCGGTTACCTGGTCTGCTTCTCCCATGTCCCCGGCTATAGTTGCCGTAAGTGTCCTTACCGGTTCCATTAAATTGAACCATGGCTCCGGTATACTGGCCGCATTTCCGGATGCCATCCATACGACCATAGTCTCACCCAGAGCTCTCATAACACCCAGGATGATAGCGGCGAATATCCCGCTCCTTGCCGCCGGAACTATCACTTTAAGTAGTGTTTCCGCTCTGGTTGCCCCCAGGGCGTAGCTGCCCTCCCGCATATCTCTACCCACGGCACTCAGGGCATCTTCGGAAACACTCACTATTAAGGGCAAAGCCATAATTCCCAGAATAATCGAGACATTAAAAACATTTGTACCGCTCACTACCTTTATGCCGGAGAAAAAATCACTGAGAGAGTATATGCCCCATATTGAAATTACGGCAATAATCATAGCGAAAATTAACATTTTTAACTTCTTCTCCGCTTTTCCCGCACTGGAGCTCAGAATATCGCCAAGGATAACCGACAATACGAGTGCCAACGGAGTGAGGACAATCCAGGTTCCCATCGCCAGCGCCGCTCCCCCCTTCTCCTGCAGATATGGCGCAAATACAACCAGAGCAAAAAATCCGTATACAACTGAAGGGATAGCAGCCAACATCTCTATTACCGGTTTGACATACTGTCTGGATGTAAAGGGCAGAATATCACTGAGACAGAGTGCCGCCAGAATACCCAGCGGAACCGAGACAACTACCGCCCCCAAAGTCACCAGGGCGCTCCCGACAAAGATCGCCAGAGCGCCGAATTCCGGGTTTTCCCTGGAGGGATACCATGCTGTACTTGTAAAGAAATTCTTTATACCTTCCAGGCGGAAAAAAGGAATAGCATCCCTTATGATAAAGAAAAATATAAAAAAGAGGGCAAGTAGCGATACAGATGCAATCACTGCCAGAACCGATTTGCCGGCTAGAGAACCTATACGCCTGAACAGCCTCGTTTCATCACTCATAAGAAGATTCTTTCCCGAAATATTCGGGAAAGAATTCTTCTCGCTGTGATCTTTTCCGCCTTTATAATAGCCCATCTTTTTATTCATTTGTTCTATTCATATTGAGTTACCGGGATAAATCCTATCTCTTCTATGATCTCCTGCCCTCGCGGTGTAAGGTAAAGTGTAATGAACGCGTGCAGGTGGGTGCCCAATCCTGGATATCTGTCGGTGAACATATAGAGCGGACGGGCTATAGGATATACACCCGAAGCTATAGATCTACTGTCAGGGTAAACACCTTCGATAGTAAGAGCTTTGACTGTTCGATCAACAAAACCGAGCCCAACATACCCTATCGCTGCCGGTGTACTCTGAACCCTCTGACGCACAGCTCCGTTACTTCCTACATACTCGGCATTCTCTTCTATTCTTTCCTTTTTCATGACCAGTTTCTCAAAAGTTTCGTAGGTACCGCTGTTGGTATCTCGGCTGATCATAACTATCTCCACGTCTGGTCCACCAAGCTGTTTCCAGTTAGTATACTTACCCCTGTAGATTTCTCTTACTTTCTCTACACTGAGCGCCTTGATCGGATTCGACGGATGCACTACCATAGCAATCCCGTCAACAGCAACCACATGAGCCACCGGCATGATGCCGTTATTGACTGCGGCGCTGAATTCTCCATCCTTCATGAAACGGGACATGGTAGCGATATTACACATTTTGTTAAGAAGACTTTTCGCTCCGTTTCCGCTCCCTGATTCACTTACTGTAATATTCACATCTTTGTTATGAGACATATAATACTCGGCAAAAGCTTTAGCTATCGGTCCAACAGTAGTGGAGCCGTCTATAACTATTTTATCCGCCTTTGCGGAATAGGCACTGTCCGAAACACCTAATGACAGAGCCGACGTTAATAAGAGAACCGAAAAAAAGATTCTGATCCATCTTATCATGTTCGTACCTCCTTCTGGTTTAAGTTACGAACAAATATAACCCCGGCCTATTATGGTATTATTAGCAAATTGTTAAGAGTCCGTTAATATTTAATATCTGTTCAATTTCGGGGTATTACGATCCTGAATTTACTGCCCTTCCCCAGTTCACTCTCCACCTCAACATATCCCTCATGAACCTGTGCTATATGCTTTACTATCGCGAGCCCGAGGCCGGTTCCTCCTTCCCTTCTGCTTCTGGCCCGGTCTACCCGATAGAACCTTTCAAATATCCTGGAAATATGCTTCTCACCTATCCCCCTCCCATTGTCTATTACGTCTATATACACCCTCTTCTCATCCTCAATGACCACTACCCTGACTTTACCGCCCGGGTCACTGTTCTTTACGGCATTATCGACCAGGTTGGATATCGCCTGACTGATGAGGACAGGTACCGCTCTGATAAATAGATCCTCTGGATACTCCGTAATAATTTCAATATTTTTATCTTCGCTGCTGGCCATACAGAAATCGAGAGTCTCATCCAGGACATCCTGTATACTTAGCAGCTGAAATCTCTCCTCCCCGCTCCGGGTCTCCTGCAGACGGGACAGGGTTAACAGGTCTTCTATGATGTTGTTCATCCGGTCTGCATGACGGCTTATTATCCTGAGAAAACGCTCCTGTTTCTCCGGATTTTCCCCCTTCTCATCCAGCAATGTTTCGGCGAACCCTTTAACGGTAGTTATTGGTGTCCTGAGTTCATGAGAGACATTGGCGACGAAATCGCGTCTGATATTCTCAAGTTTCTTTAATCTTGCAATATCCCTGAGCATGATAACCGCCCCCTGATTCTGACCCTCTCTTCCGTAGAGTGGAGCCCCGCTGACCGAGAAATATCTCTCTTCGGTGAGCTTTATCTCTATCTCCTCTGTTTTTTCTCCGGCGATAAGCTTCTCCGCCAACTGTTCCACCTCGTAATTCCTGACCACCTCCTGTATCGGGCTTCCTGTAACATCCCTGTCCCCGGTATCTAATATCTCCCTGGCCGTGGGATTTATCCTCATAATCTTTTGATCTTTATCTACTACCAGCAGCCCCTCATTCATGCTAAAGAAAACCGCCTCCTGCTCCATCTTTTGCCTTCTGGTATTCTCAATCCTTATGGCAAGGCGCTCAGCCATATCATTCATAGCTTCCGACAGAACGTCAGTTTCCAGAAGGCCCTGCTGGGGAAGCCGGTAGCTGAGGTCATCACCGGCAAAACGCTCCGCGCCCTTCCTTATAACTTTAAGCGGTCCTGTAATCTTCCTGGAAACAATCCCTCCCATTATCAGAGCCAGAATGGCCGCTACCAGTCCCGCCCAGAATATCCTGCCGGTCATCCAGCCTAGGCTCTCTTCGAGAGATCCGAGATGAACCGATGTTCTTATAACGGCAACAAGCTTTCCCGCTTCTATTGCCGGAACAGCCACGTATAGTTGATTCCTTTTAAGTGTTTCACTGTAACGGATGGAAGAGCCGGTCTCCCCTCTGAAGGCCGAAATTACCTCCGGGCGGTTGGCATGATTCTGCATGATCTCTGGATCCTTATCGGAATCTCCCACCACCCTGCCCGAGGGCATTATAAAAGTAACCCTCATTCCAGCTACTACCCCGATAGTATCGCAGAGAGCGTCGATCGTTTCAATATCACGAAGATCGGCTGATTGATCGCCTAAGATATGCAGTTTGATAAGTTTCGCCCGTTCTTCCAGCCCTCTTCCGGTCTCTTCGATAAAGAAACGCTTAACAGTTACCGACGCGTACCACGAAACCGCCACCAGGGCTATTATAACTATGAGAAAATGATAGGGAAGTATATGCCAGATTATTCTTTTCCGGCGCATCTAAAACTCCTTAAAGCGGTAACCGACACCTCGTACCGTCTGAATGTAATTCCCGAATTTGCCCAGCTTCTTCCTTATGCCAACAATATGCACATCCACGCTGCGGTCGGTAACTACGTATTCATCTCCCCTGGAAGCATCGATCAACTGGTTCCTGGTGAATACCCAGCCGGGCCTTTTTGCCATATAGCACAGTAGTTTGAATTCGGTGGATGTAAGATCCAGTTTTTCCCCTCCAAGCTTTACCAGATAACGATTGGGATCTATATCCAGCGCTCCTATCTTTATTCTCTCTTTTTCACTGCTCCGTTTTGTCACGGCCCGGAGCACCGCTTTAACCCTTGCCACTACGACCCGGGGGCTGAAAGGTTTGGTTATGTAGTCACTCGCTCCCAACTCCAGCCCCACCACAATATCCGACTCCTCTCCCTTTGCGGTGAGCAT